>DATIYG010000001.1:0-3900 GCA_035517755.1 Rhizomicrobium sp.
CGCCCGCGCAGGATTTGATAGAAGGCCGGCGTCGGGCCCCAGACTTTCACACCCTTGCCCGCCGGCGCAGCCTGCGCCAGCGCGCGACCCGTATCGCGCACTTGATGACCGTCCGCGCCGGCAAGGATGATCGCGGCAAGCCGCCCGAACGGCGGCGCATGGGCGCGCTCGCGGTACATCCGCTCCTGCTCGTAGAAGGAATTGCGGTCGGCGGACGCGAGCGCCTTCATCACGGCGTCGTCCGGGTTGCGCGTCTGGATGAGCACGAGTCCCGGCTTCTCCGCACGTCCCGCACGGCCCGCGACCTGATGCAGAAGCTGGAAGGTACGTTCGCGCGCGCGCACATCGCCGTCCGATCCGGCGAGATCAGCATCGATCACGCCGACCAGCGTCAATTGCGGGAAGTGGTGGCCCTTGGCCACGATCTGCGTGCCGATCACCACGTCGATCTCGTGCCTCGTCATGGCGCGGATGGCGGCCTGCGTTTCCAGGGGACCATGCAAGGTGTCGCTCGAGGCAATCGCCATGCGCGCCTGTGGGAACACACTTGCGAACTCCTCCGCCACGCGTTCCACGCCCGGCCCGCAGGCAACGAGACTTCCCGGCTCGTGGCACTGCGGACATTCGCTCGGCAGTCCCGTTTCAAAACCACAATGATGGCAGACGAGCTTGCGATGGTAGCGATGTTCCACCAGCCATGCGGAGCAATTGCCGCACGTCATCTTGTGACCGCACGCCTGGCACAGCGTAAGTGGGGCATAGCCGCGGCGGTTGAGGAACAGCATCGCCTGCTCGCCGCTGCCGAGTGTGGCGGCCAGTGCTTCGCGCAGCGGCGGCGACAGCCAGCTTCCCGGCTCGCCGCGCTCGTGACGCAGATCGACGAGCCGCACCTCCGGCATGGTCGCGGCGCCATGGCGGCGCGGCAGCTTCAGCCATTTGTAGCGGCCGCTTTGCGCATTCACATAAGTTTCCAGCGACGGCGTGGCGCTGGCCAGCACCACAGGGCATTCCTCGATGCGCGCGCGCACCACGGCCATGTCGCGCGCGTGATAGATGACACCTTCCTCCTGCTTGTAGGCCTGCTCGTGCTCTTCATCGACAATGATGAGTCCGAGATCGGGAAACGGCAGGAACAGGGACGACCGCGCGCCGACCAGCACACGCACCTCGCCGTTCATCACAGCACGATAGGTGCGGCGGCGTTCTTTCTGCGACAGATCGGAATGCCATTCGGCCGGGCGGCAACCGAAGCGCGCGGCAAAGCGATCGAGAAACTGCACAGTCAGCGCAATTTCGGGAAGCAGGATGAGCGTCTGCTTCCCGCGCCGCAACGCTTGCGCAACCGCTTCGAAATAGGTTTCCGTCTTGCCCGATCCTGTCACGCCATCGAGCAACGACGAGGAGAAGCGTTCGCTCGCCACCGCACCGCGCAACGTGCGTGCGGCCGCCTCCTGCTCGAGATTGAGAACCGGCGTGTTGAAATCCGGATCGGGGCGCGCAAACGGTGAAAATTCCGGCAGCTCCGTTTCGATGAGCGCGCCCGATTCGATCAATCCGCGCACAACGGCCGGTGATGTGTTGGAGTCCTCCGCGAGACTTGCGACGGAGCGCGCCAGACCATCCGCCGCAATCTCAAGAACACGCGTCCGCTGCGGCGTCATCCGAGATGGCGCGACGTCCCCGCGCACGTAAGCCAGCCGCGCGGTCTCCGGTTCGAAGGCCTGTGGCGAACGCAACGCCATCGCCAGCACATTCCCCGGGAGCATCAAGGTGTAGCGCGCGACCCAATCGATAAAATCGCACAGTTTCTCAGGCAGCCTCGGATTCCCTTCCAGTGGGAGAGCTGTCTTGAGTTTCGTTTCGGCAACACTTCCCTCTGAGTCCTGCCAGATCACGCCAAGAACCTGACGCGGGCCGAGGGGTGCCGAGACGAGCGTTCCGCGCGGCAGTTCAACGTCTTGGCCGATGACGTAGTCGTAAGGTCCGGACAGCGGCAGCGGCAGCAGCACGCCCGCCCGTTGTGGACGGTTTACCAAGACGGGCTTTGAGGCGAGCGCCTTCATGGCTAGACTCTTGGTGGCACGAATCCCGCGGGTCAACATTTTCTCATGGTCATGAACGATCGCGCAGAAGCCAGAAGTCCCGCAGAGGCCGCCGCCGAAGCAGTGAAGGCCTATATCCGCCTCAACCGCGGCAAGCTCGCGGAGGATGGCGAGCTGCTGGCGCTTCTCTTGCCGGGCCGATTCGAAGGTGGCGACGTCAGCGACTTCCAGAGCTACGTGATCGAAAAGCTGCGCGACGAAAATGCTGCGCTGCGGGCCGAGCGCGACGGCTTGACGGGCGCCCACGCACAGGCCGCGAAGCTGGGGGAAGGCGTGAAGCGCCTGGCGCTGGAACTGATCGACGCGCGCACTTTCGAGGAAGCGATCGCCGTCGCCATTGGCTCAGCGCAGGTTTTCGGGGCGGATCGCGCAGCCCTGTGCGTGGAAGGCGAAGGCAGCGCGCCCAAGGAATGCGAGGGCGTGCGGCTGATTTCGCCGGGCACAGCCATCACGGTGCTTGGCCGCGACGGCACCGGCGCCATCCTCTCAGGCGGCGGCGAAATTCTGCTCGGCGCCGGCGGCGGCGAATGCCGCAGCGTGGCCGTGTTCCGGTTGCGCATCGGCCGGGACACGCCAGCAGCGATTTTCGTGCTCGGAGCGTATGAGGCCGGCCGCTTCGAGGGCGACGAGATCACGGCCGATCTGGGCTTTTTTGCCCGCGCGCTCGAGCGCAGCATCAGGGCATGGCTCGATCTGCCGAAAGTCTGAAGCAGGAATGGCTGTCGGCGCTGGCGCATGAACGGCGCGCGAGCCCCCACACCTTGCAGGCCTATGGCGATGATCTTTCCCGCTTTCTCGAATTTCTGCGCGAGCATATCGGCGGAGCGGTGAACGAACGCGCACTGGCCGAATTGTCCGCATCAGACATCCGCGCCTTCATCACGCAGCGCCGCCGCGAAAATCTGGGTCCGCGTGGCGTGCAGCGGGCCCTCGCCGCGATACGCAGCTTCTTTCGCTATCTCGCCAAGGCGGAAATTCTCGACAATCCGGCGCCGCGAGCAATCCGCACACCGCGAACGCCCAAGACGCTTCCCCGTCCGCTCTCCGAACGGGACGCAAAGCGCGTGATCGAGGAAGCGGGACAAAAGGACGAAACGAATGAGCGCGAGCCGGCGTGGATCGCGGCGCGCAATGTTGCGCTGCTCACGCTGCTCTACGGCGCGGGCTTGCGCATTTCCGAAGCCCTGAGCCTGAAACGCAAGGATGTGCCGCTGGGCGACTCCATCGTGATTCTCGGCAAGGGCCGCAAGGAACGAAACGTTCCGATCCTGCCAGCCATCCGGCAGGCACTCGACGCGTACGCTACGCAACGGCCGGGGACCGGCGACGCAGACGCGCCACTGTTCCTGTCACGACGCGGCAATCCGATGAGCGCGCGAGAAGCTCAGTCCCTGATGCAGAATCTGCGCAGCCGCCTTGGACTCTCGGAAAGCGCCACACCGCACGCGCTGCGCCATTCGTTCGCATCCCATCTGCTGGATGGCGGCGCCGACTTGCGCAGCGTACAGGAGTTGCTGGGCCACGCATCGCTCTCGACCACGCAGACCTACACCAAGATCGAGACGCGCAAGCTGATGGAGACCTACCGCAAGGCGCATCCGCGGGCCCGCTAGATCGTGTCGATGTGTTCTTCGGTCACCGTTCGCGTAACGCGGCTCCCATGCCAGGCTTGCCCGAGCCAGAATGCGAAAATCGCCGACCCAAGTCCCATGGCCGACATCAGCAGATAGGCGCGACCTCCGAAAGCGGAGTACAGGGGGCCGGACGCGAACGTGCCCAGACCCAGCGCAATTCCGGA
>DATIYG010000002.1:0-5127 GCA_035517755.1 Rhizomicrobium sp.
CCGGTCGGCCCAACAATCAGCTGTATCGCGCCATCTGGCAGTGCCTTGGCTTCGATAAGTATGCGAAAGGCCGCCTCGGCCACATAAGCGGAAGCTGTCGCCGGCTTCACGATAGCGGGCACGCCAGCAAGCAATGTCGGCGCGAGTTTTTCGAGCATGCCCCAGACGGGGAAATTAAAGGCGTTGATGTGAACGGCGCAGCCTTGCAGCGATGTCAGCACATGCTGGCCGACAAATGTGCCCCGCTTCGACAAACCTTCCACCACACCATCGATCAGGATCGTGTCGTTCGGCAGCTCGCGACGGCCCTTGGAGGAATAGGCGAACAGCGTCCCGGCGCCACCTTCGATATCGATCCAGCCGTCGGCGCGCGTAGCACCGGTTTCGTACGAGAGTTCGTATAGTTCCTCCTTTTGCGCCATGATGGCTTCGGCCAGCGCCTTCAGCAGCTTCGCGCGGCTGTGGAATGCCATCGCGCGCAGCGCCGGCCCGCCAACGGTGCGCGCGTAATTCAGCATCGCCGCAAAATCGCGCGCGCCGCTACCCACCTGCGCCACTGGTTCGTCTGTGACAGCGGAGATGATGTTGTTCAGCGCGCCAACCGGCTCGCACCATCGCCCTTCCGCATAGCTCATCAATTTTGTTGGCTGCATCTGCCGCGCTCCAATCGCCTTGGTGGTCTTTGTGTCCTTAGTGGTGCCCCTTAGATTGAACCACAAAGAGCACCAAGGACACGAAGGCTATTTCCCGGTGAAATTGGGTTTGCGCTTTTCGCTGAAGGCGGCGACGCCTTCGCGATAGTCGGCGGAGCGGCCGAGTTCGCGTTGCCGGTCGCGCTCGTGATCGAGCTGCTGATCGAGTGATGCCGACCAGCTGCTCCGGATCGCGGCCTTGATGGCGGCGTAGCCTTTCGTCGGTCCGCGCGCGAATTGTTCTAGCAACGTGTTTGCTTCTTCCATCAACGTGGCGTCGTCCACCGCGCGCCAGATGAGGCCCCAGTCTTCCGCCTGCTCCGCCGTGACTGGCTGACCGGTGAGCGCCAGCCCCATGGCGCGCGCCTGACCGGCAAGTCGCGGCAGAATCCACGTGCCGCCGGAATCCGGCACCAATCCGATGTTCGCGAAGGACTGGATGAACTTTGCGCTCTTCGCCGCGAACACGATGTCCGCCGCAAAGGCGATGTTGGCACCGGCGCCGGCCGCCACGCCGTTCACCGCGCACACTACGGGTTTAGGCAATTTCACCAGCCGGCGGATCAGCGGGTTGTAGCGGTTCTCCAGCGACTCGCCGAGATCGACGCCTTCACCGCCCGGTGCCACTGCCCGATCGGCCAGATCCTGCCCTGCGCAGAACCCTCGGCCTGCGCCCGTGATCAGCAACGTGCGCACGCTATCGTCCTGCTCAACCTGCGTCAGCGCCTCAGCCACTTCGCCATGCATCTGCACGGTGAAACTGTTGAGGCGATCGGGCCGATTCAGCGTCAGCCGGGCCGCTCCGTTGGCGCTCTCGAACAGAATGGTTTCGTAGGCCATCGATGTCTCCCACCGGCGGAACTATGCGTCCGCTTCACCACGAGCTACGCTATTCGCATGACAGGTGCTCCGCAAACCAAAGCCGATGCGCTCGCCCGCCGCGTCGCGGAGCACCTCTTGTCGCGCGAAGGCACTGGACCGTCCTGGGGCATCGAGATCGAGGAGGTGCGCGAAGGCTATGCGCGCATCGCCATGATCGTGCGCGCGGAGATGCTCAACGGTCACGCCATTGCCCATGGTGGCATGCTCTTCGCGCTCGCCGACACCGCCTTCGCCTATGCCTGCAATTCGCGCAACGTGAGCACGGTGGCGAACCAGGCTTCCATCGTGTTCCTGGCCCCGGCCCGGGAAGGCGAGCGACTGGTGGCGGAGGCCCAGGAAGAGGCGCTGGCCGGCCGCTCAGGCGTTTATCAAGTGACGATCAGAAATCCGGCGGGCAAGAAAATCACGGTTTTCCAAGGGCTTTGCCGAAGTCTAAACGAGCCGGTGCTGCCTCAGAATTAATTGACCGCTTGGTCGGTTATTGTAGAATTGACCAGGGGAGACGCGAATGTACACGACGGAACTGAAGGACAAGAACCAGAAGAGCGCGCCGGTATCGCTCGCCAGCGAAGACCCGGAGAAGCTCGCTGCCTTCGAAGCCCGTGTGGCCGCCGATGATTTCATTGAACCCAAGGACTGGATGCCGGAGGCGTACCGCAAGACGCTGATCCGCCAGATCTCGCAGCATGCCCATTCCGAGATTGTCGGCATGCTGCCGGAAGGCAACTGGATCACGCGCGCGCCGAATCTGCGGCGCAAATCCATCCTGCTTGCCAAGGTGCAGGACGAAGGCGGCCATGGGCTTTATCTGTATGCCGCCGCCGAAACGCTCGGCATCTCCCGCGAGGAAATGGTCGAAGCATTGCACGCGGGCAAGGCGAAGTACTCGACCATCTTCAACTATCCGACGCTGACCTGGGCGGATATCGGTGCCATCGGCTGGCTGGTGGATGGTGCGGCGATCATGAACCAGGTGCCGCTGCAGCGGACGTCGTACGGCCCCTACGCGCGGGCTATGGTGCGCATCTGCAAGGAAGAGAGTTTCCATCAGCGTCAGGGATACGAGATCATGAGCGTGCTGGCCGCAGGCACAGCGGAGCAGAAGCGCATGGCGCAGGATGCGCTGGATCGCTGGTGGTGGCCGAGCCTGATGATGTTCGGTCCGCCGGACGAGAACTCGCCCAACACCGCGCAATCGGTGCGCTGGCGCATCAAGCGCGAAACCAATGACGAGCTTCGCCAGAAGTTCGTGGACGTGACAGTGCCACAGGCCGAAGCCATCGGCCTACGCGTGCCTGATCCGGCGCTGAAGTGGAACGAGGCGCGTGGCTCTTACGATTTCGGCGACATCGACTGGGAAGAATTCTATGCGGTTGTGCGTGGCGAAGGACCTGTCGCCAAGGAACGAACGCAGGCGCGCGTGCAGGCCTGGGAAGATGGAGCTTGGGTGCGCGAGGCCGCTTCCGCGCATGCTGCGAAGTGCGCGATGAAGGTGGCAGCGGAATGACAAACTCCAATTGGCCTCTCTGGGAAGTGTTCGTGCGGGCGAAGAACGGCCTATCGCACAAGCATGCCGGCAGCGTGCATGCGGCGGACGCCCGCATGGCCATCGAAGCGGCGCGCGATGTCTACACGCGGCGGATGGAAGGCGTGAGCCTGTGGGTCGTGCCGTCGAGCGCCATCGTCGCCTCCGATCCGAAGGAAACGACGGACCTGTTTGCGCCGGCGGAAGACAAGGTCTACCGCCATCCAACATTCTACACGATCCCGGAAGGCGTGAAGAACATCTGATGAAGCGCGCAGACGAGATGCTGTTCCATCATGCGCTGCGACTCGGTGACGACGCGCTGATTCTGGGACAGCGTTTGTCGGAGTGGTGCGGACATGCACCCATGCTGGAAATCGATCTCGCGCTGGCCAATATCGGGCTCGACCTGCTCGGGCAGGCGATGCATTTCCTCAATCTCGCCGGTGAAATCGAAGGCAAGGGCCGCGACGCCGATGCGCTCGCCTTCCGTCGCGATGTGCTGGACTTCCGCAATTGCCTGCTGGTCGAGCAGCCCAACGGCGATTTCGCGCAGACCATCGCGCGGCAATTCCTGTTCTCCAATTGGCAGGAATTGCTGATGCGCGAGATCGCGGCAGCACCAGAGCCGCGGCTCTCGGCCATCGGCGCCAAGGCGGTGAAGGAAATCGCCTACCACGCCAAGTTCGCGAGCGAATGGGTGGTGCGGCTGGGCGACGGCACAGACGAAAGCCGCGCGCGTATGATCGCAGGCCTCGACTGGATGTGGCGCTTCGTCGACGAGCTGTTCGACAAGAAGGACGGCGCCCCGTCGCATCGCGCCGAATGGGATATGCGGATCGCACGTACGCTCGCCGAAGCCCGGCTTGAATTGCCAAAACCACGCCGGGGCGCCATGGGCGGCCGGCATGGCCATCACTCCGAACACCTCGGACATCTGCTGACGGAAATGCAGTTCCTGCAGCGCGCCTATCCGGGAGCAACATGGTGAGCGCCGTTGCGCACGCTTCTCTGAAGGATCGGGTCTTCGACATTCTTTCGCATGTGCCGGACCCGGAGATTCCCTGCGTATCAGTGGTCGATCTCGGCATCGTGCGGGACGTCCGCGGGCAGACCCTGGTGATCACGCCGACCTACACCGGCTGTCCCGCCACGATCGCGATCGAGCAGGATATCCGCGCGGCGTTGGATCGCGCCGGGCTTGCACAAATGAAGATCGTGACCGCGCTCATGCCGCCATGGACCACGGACTGGATCAGCGACGAAGGCCGCGACAAGCTGCGGGCCTATGGCATCGCACCGCCGCCGAAAGGCGCCGCCAGGCATTCATTGCGGGAAACGCCCGCCGAATGCCCGCGTTGCGGCTCGTCGCATACCGAAGAGATCAGCCGCTTCGGGTCGACGCCCTGCAAGTCGCTCAACCGGTGTCTGGATTGTCACGAGCCGTTCGATCGCTTTAAGTGCCACTGAATGTCGATCAACGCCGGTTTTCACAAGCTGACGATTGCCGAAGTGCGCCGCGAGACAGCGGACGCCGTGTCCATCCGTTTCGAGATTCCGGCGGCATTGCGCGAAATCTTTGCATTCAAGGCAGGCCAGCATCTCACCTTGCGTACCACGCTTAAGGGCGAGGATGTGCGGCGCAACTATTCCGTTTGTGTCGCGCCCTCCGAAAACGAGATGCGCATCGCCATCAAGCAGATGCCGGCGGGCCATTTCTCCGTCTGGGCCAACGCCAATTTGCGCGAAGGCGAAACCATCGACGTGCTGCCGCCAATGGGCCGTTTCATCGTGCCGGACGCGGCGCGCGAACACACGTACTACGTCGGACTTGCCGGCGGCTCAGGGATCACACCGGTCATCTCCATCATCAAGACGGTGCTGGAGACACAACCGCACGCTCGCTTCGCTCTTCTTTACGGCAACCGCAACACGGCTTCGGTGATGTTCCTCGAAGACCTGGCGGGTCTCAAGAACCGGTACATGGGACGGCTCGAGCTCTACCACTTTCTCGAAGACGAAGCGGAG
>DATIYG010000003.1:0-2216 GCA_035517755.1 Rhizomicrobium sp.
TCCAATGCGCTCAAGCGCTTCTACAACTCCATCATGGTGCGCAGCGATGCCATCATTGCCAATTCGCAATGGACGGCCGATCACATCGTCGAAGAGCACGGCATCGCGCGCGACAAGATTCACGTGGTGCCGCGCGGTGTCGACTTTGCCGAGTTCGATCCGGCAAAGGTGGGTGCGGATCGTGTTCGCGCGATGCGGGCCGCATGGGGCGCTGGCGAGCGCGATGTCGTGGTTCTGCTGCCGGGGCGTCTGACGCGCTGGAAAGGCCAGCTGGTCCTCATCGCGGCGCTGGCAGAGCTTCGCCGAACCGCGAAGCTGGGCAACGTGCGTGCTGTTCTGCTCGGCGATGCGCAAGGCCGCGACGATTACGTGGCCGAACTGCGCACGGCCATCGCGGCGGACGGACTCGAGGATCGCGTGCTGATCGCGCCGCACACGCAGGACATGCCGGCTGCTTACATGGCAAGCGACATGGTCGTCTCCGCCTCCACCGATCCGGAAGCCTTCGGACGCGTCGCGGCCGAAGCCGCCGCGATGGGACGGCCCGTCATCGCGTCGAACCATGGTGGCGCGCGCGAGACGGTGCTTCACGGTGTGTCGGGGCTTCTCGTACCGCCGGACGATGCGCCGGCTCTGGCCGTCGCGATCGAGCGGGTCGCGTCCATGAGTTCCGCCGAACGGGCCGCGATGGGCGAACAGGGCCGGGCCCATGTGCGCGAGAATTTCTCGCTCGAGCGCATGTGCGCCGACACGCTCGCCGTCTATCGCGAACTCATCCGCGACTAGGCCTTTCCCGGATTCCGGTCTCTTCTGCTAGTGTCCCCGCCGTCTGGTGACTTGGGAGGGTCGTATGCGGGTTGTGTCGGCCGCGGCATTTGCCGTGGCGCTGTTGCTTGTCGGTCTGGTTTCGAGTGCCGCGATGGCGGCGCCGGCGCCGGCGCCCACCACCGCCGTTCAGGTGCAGAAGCTTCCCGCCATCGGCGGCGACACCGCGGCCGCGAAGTTCGATGCCGACAAGGCGATCAGCGCCTATCTCGCCACTGTGAGCGGCGAAGCCCGCAAACGATCCGATGAATATTTCGAAGGCCAGGCGGAATGGTTGCCGGCCGTCGATGCGCTTTATGCGATCGTGGTGGCGGCGCTGCTGCTGTGGCTGCGCGTCTCGGCGCGCATGCGCAACATCGCGCAAGGCATGACGCGCTCGCGCTTCTGGCAGGTGCCGATCTATGTGGCGATGTTCCTGGTCATCACCACCGTGGTGACGTTCCCGCTGACGGTCTACGAAGGATTCATCCGCGAACACGCCTACGGCCTGTCGAACATGAATTTCCTGCAGTGGTTCGGCGATTTTGCCAAAGGGTTCGGGCTCACGCTGGTCGGTGGCACGATCATCCTCACGCTCATCTACGCCGCCATCCGTGGTGCCGGGCGCAGCTGGTGGGTGTGGGGCTGGCTCATCGCGATGGTGTTCTTCCTTTTCGTTGGGGTGATCGGGCCGGTGTTCATCTCGCCCATGTTCAACGACTACTACCCGCTGAAGGAAGGTCCGGTGAAAACCGAGATCCTGACCCTGGCGCGCGCCAACGGCATACCCGTCACCAACGTGTACGAGTTCAACGCCTCACGGCAGTCCAAGCGAATCTCCGCCAATGTGTCGGGACTGTTCGGCACGACGCGCATTTCGATGACCGACAACCTCATCAACCGCTCCAGCCCGCGCGAGGTCTATGCCGTGCTCGGCCACGAGATGGGGCATTACGTGCTCGATCACGCCTTGATTGGAATTACATTGGTGGGCATCGTGTTTCTCGTCGGCTTCGCGTTCGTCAGTTGGGGCTTCCGTTTCCTCACCGGCCTCTTCGGCGGCAATTGGGATGTGCGAACCATCGACGATCCCGCCGGACTGCCGGTGATCTGGGCGCTCTTCACCTTCTTCCTGTTGGTGATGACGCCGGTGCTGAACACCATCACGCGCACGACCGAACGCCAGGCCGACATTTTCGGGCTGAACGCCGCGCGCCAGCCGGACGGATTTGCCACCTCGGCCCTGAAGCTTGCCGAATACCGCAAGCTCGATCCGTCGCCGTGGGAGGAAATCATATTCTACGATCACCCTTCGGGGCGCAGCCGCATCACCATGGCGATGCGCTGGAAGGCGGCGCACATCAACGATCCGGACATCAAGGCGGGGCCGGTCTCGCCGCAATGAACGGATT
>DATIYG010000004.1:0-15352 GCA_035517755.1 Rhizomicrobium sp.
ATCATCGCCGCGCTGTAAGCACAGAAAATGGGCCGGTGCTTCTCGCGGCGCCGGCCCACCTCACCATCACTCCAGGTCAATCGCGCGGAACAATCCTGATCGCGCGACACGCGCCAACTCAGGTTCTGCGGATCAAACCCGCGATCAGGCTGACGGCGAACAGAATCAGGAATACGACGAACAAGACTTGCGCGATTCCGGCCGATGTCGCGGCGATGCCGCCAAATCCGAAAATACCGGCGATGATCGCAATCACCAGAAAGGTCAAAGCCCAACCGAGCATGTCATTCTCCCACGTGTCGGGCACTGGTCCCGCTCTTCGCCATCCAAAACGTGCCGTTCCAGCCGGAGTTCCCCGCCCGCCTTTTGCTGCATTTGTTAAGCTGTTGAAGGGCGTGGAACCTAGTCGATCACGGCTGACTCGCTGTCGGCCAGCGGCCGCGGCGCTGTCCGCTCCATCAGGCGTGCGGTGCTGACGAAGGCCGCGGCCAGCGCGATGGCGGCGGCAAGATAGAGCGCGATCCGCTCGCCGTGCTCGCCGCTGCGCGCGAAAATGAGCGCGGCAAGTGCAGCACCCGTGGTCTGTCCCAGGAGCCGTGCCGTGCCCAGCATGCCGCTCGCCCCGCCGGAGCGTTCGCGCGGCGCCGACCCGATCATGGCGCGGTTATTCGGCGACTGGAAAAGCCCAAATCCGATTCCCGTCACCGCCATGCGCCAGATGATGTCCGTTGCGCGCGCATCGATCGGCATGCGTGCCAGAAAGAAGAGACCAAGAGCGAACAGCACCAACCCGATGCCGCCCAACAATCCGGCCGGATATTTGTCGGCCAGATGTCCGGCAATCGGCGCGGCCACCGCGATGGCCAGCGGCCACGGCGTAATCAGCAATCCGGTTTGCACCGCGCTGAAGTGGAGCGCGCCTTGCAGGAAGAACGGCAGCGACACCAGCGCCAGCATTTGCGCGCAGAAAGAGCAGATCGATGTGCCAACGGAGAGCGAGAACATCGGAATGCGCAGCAGATCGACCGGCAGCAGCGGAGAGGGTTTCCCGAATTGCCGCCGCACCAGCAGTGTCCCGGACACGATCATCGCGGCGATCTCCGCCGCGGCGAGCCACAAACGCTCGCCATGGCCGATGGTGTCGATGGCGGCGATGAGAAGCCCGAATGACAACGCACTCAGCACGGCGCTCACCGAGTCGAACGAATGCTTGGCGCTCGGCGTCAGCGGCAATGCCACGCGGCCGATGAAATAGGCGGCGATGCCGATCGGCACGTTCACGGCGAACAGCCATGGCCAGTTCGCGACGGAAAGAATCCCGCTTGCCACCGTCGGTCCCATTGCGGCGGAAATCGCCACCACCACGGCATTGATGCCGATGCCACGGCCGAGCAGCCGGTGCGGATAGATGAAGCGCACCAGCGCCGAATTCACGCTCATGATTCCCGCGGCGCCGAAGCCTTGCAGAACACGCGCGCTCGCAAGCCATGGCAGAGACGGCGACAGCGCGCAGGCAAGTGACGCGATCGTGAACAGGATCAGGCCCACCAGATAGACGCGGCGGTAGCCGATGATGTCGCCCGCGGCGGCCAACGGCAGCAGCGAGATGGTGATCGCGAGCTGATACCCGTTGACGATCCATACGGATGTCGAAGGCGCAGCGTGGAATTCGCGCGCAATGGTCGGCAGCGCCACATTGGCGATGGCCGAATCCATCACCGCCATGGTGAGCGCCAGCCCGACAGTGACCACCGCCCAGATGCGCTGCGGATAGGGAAGGCCGTCCTGCATGGAATTCCCGACTGCTGAAGGCTCGCCAACGCGGACTATGATATGGAGGAATACGCCGAACAGGCCAAGTTGTGGTGGGACGATGCGCGAAAGCTTTGTACGCGGTGCCGATCAGCCGCCGTTGGTGGAAAAGACCATCGGGCAGGCCCTGGAAGAAGCCGCGGAAATCCATGGCGATCGGACGGCGCTGGTTTCCCGGCATCAGAACATCCGTTGGAGCTACGGGGAGCTGAACGCCAAGGCAGATGCTCTGGCGGCCGGATTACTTGGCTCGGGATTGTCACCCGGTCAGCGGGTGGGCATCTGGGCCGCAAACTGCGCTGAATGGACCTTGACGCAATTCGCCTGTGCGAAAGCCGGCCTCATTCTCGTTACCATCAATCCTGCATACCGGAGTTCGGAGGTTGAATACGCGCTGAATCGAGTGGGGTGCGCCGCAGTGATCACCATGCAGAGTCACCGAGGCGTGAACTATGCCGACATATTGCTCGAATTAAGCAGGAAAAATCGATTGCCCCATGTGGGCTTCTACGCATCCATCGGCAAACAAGAATTGGCCTATTTCACCCCGTTCGATGCCATCACTCCGACACCATACACCGTCGAAAAACTAGGCCGAATAAAGCCGACCCTTAAGCCGAATGATCCGGTCAACATCCAGTTCACCAGCGGCACGACGGGTTTCCCGAAGGGCGCCACGCTCAGCCATCGCAATATTCTCAACAACGGCTTTTTCGTGGGCGAGCAGATCGGCCTCATGCCCGAGGATCGGTTGTGCATTCCGGTGCCGCTCTATCACTGCTTCGGCATGGTGATGGGCAATCTCGGCTGCCTGACGCACGGGAGCGCCATGATCTATCCCTCCGAAGCCTTCGATCCGCTCGCCGTGCTCGAAACCGTTCAGGCCGAACGCTGCACGGCGCTCTACGGTGTGCCGACCATGTTCATCGCTGAACTCGGCCATCCCGAATTCGCGCGCTTCGATCTCTCATCGCTACGCACCGGAATCATGGCCGGCTCGCCGTGCCCCATCGAAGTGATGCGCAAGGTGATCGACAGAATGCACATGCGCGACGTCACCATCGCCTACGGCATGACGGAGACGAGCCCGGTCAGCTTCCAATCGGGCCGCGAGGATTCCGTCGAGCGGCGCGTGTCGACCGTCGGCCGCGTGCTGCCCCATGTCGAGGTGAAGGTCGTGGATGCCGAGGGCCGCACCGCGCCGCGGGGCGAGCCCGGCGAGCTTTGCACGCGCGGCTATTCCGTGATGCTCGGCTATTGGGACGACAAGGAAAGAACGGCCGAGGCGATCGATGCCGATGGCTGGATGCACACCGGCGACCTCGGCACCATTGACGACGAGGGCTACGCCAACATCGTTGGGCGCGCCAAGGACATGGTGATCCGCGGCGGCGAAAACATCTATCCGCGCGAGATCGAGGAATTCCTCTACCGCCACGCCAAGGTGCAGGACGTCGCCGTTGTCGGCGTGCCGGATGACAAATATGGCGAAGAATTGTGCGCCTGGATCGTGCTGAGGCCTGGCGAACAGGCGACACTGGAGGAGATCGTGGCGTTCTGCGACGGCCAAATCGCGCGCTACAAGATCCCGCGCCACATCCGCTTCGTCGATGGCTTCCCGATGACGGTGACGGGAAAGGTCCAGAAATTCCTCATCCGGGAGGCAATGACGAAGGAGCTTGGGCGCATGGCGGCAAAGACCGCCTGACGCGGCTTGGTGCCGCTTGTCCCGGCTGCCGCTTTCCCGACTGACGAATTATCAGTTATGCTGCCCGCAACCAGCTATTGAAGGAGCAAGACCATGGCGGAAGCCTACATTGTAGCGATTGCCCGCACGGCGGGCGGCAAGAAGGGCGGCAGGCTTTCCGGCTGGCACCCCGTGGATCTCGCAGCCGAGGTGTTGAACACACTGGTCGATCGGGCCAAGTGCGATCCCGCCCAAGTCGAAGACGTCGTCATGGGCTGCGTCATGCAGGTGGGCGAGCAGGCGGTGAACGTCGCGCGCAACGCCGTGCTGGCCTCGAAATTCCCGGAGAGTGTCCCGGCCACCAGCGTGGATCGCCAATGCGGCTCCTCGCAGCAGGCGCTGCAGTTCGCGGCACAGGCGGTGATGAGTGGCACGCAGGACATCGTCATCGCGGCGGGCGTCGAAAGCATGAGCCGCGTGCCGATGGGATTGTCGGCGTCGCTGCCGGCCAAGAACGGTTTCGGCTTCTACAAGAGCCCGCGGCTGGAAGCGCGCTATCCCGGAATCCAGTTCAGCCAGTTCATGGGCGCCGAGATGATGGCGAAGAAGTACGACATCTCGAAGGAAGAGCTCGACCGGTACGCATTCCAGAGTCACCAGAAGGCGATTGCCGCCACGCAGGCGCACGCGTTCGACGGTGAAATTGTGCCGGTGGAAGTGACGCTCCACGACGGCAGCAAGGAGCAGCACACGGTCGATGAAGGCATCCGCTTCGATGCGAGCCTCGAAGGCATCGCCGGCGTGAAGCTGTTGGCGGAAGGCGGCCGCGTGACGGCTGCGACGTCTTCGCAAATCTGCGATGGCGCCTCGGGCGTGATGATCGCCAGCGAAGCCGGCCTGAAGGCGATCGGCGCAAAGCCTCTGGCGCGCATCCGCCATCTTTCGGTGATCGGGCATGATCCGGTGATCATGCTGGAAGCGCCGATCCCGGCCACCAAGCGGGCGCTAAAGAAAGCCGACATGAAGATCGAGGACATCGATCTCTACGAGGTGAACGAAGCGTTCGCGCCGGTGCCCGTCGCCTGGTTGCGCGAACTTTCCGCCGATCCGGCCAAGCTCAACGTCAATGGCGGCGCCATCGCGCTCGGCCATCCGCTCGGCGCATCCGGCACCAAGCTGATGTCGACGCTCGTCAACGCACTGCACAAGCGCGGCAAGAAATACGGCCTGCAGACGATGTGCGAAGGCGGCGGCCTTGCCAACGTGACCATCGTCGAGCGGCTGTAGGCGCGCGGTGGACGCGAGCGCCCGCATTCCCGACGAGATCGCCTGGAATCTCGTCGATCCCAAGGCCTTTGGCTCGGGTGCCGCGCGCATTCACGATGCCTACAAATGGCTGCGCGCCAACAATCCGCTCGGGCTTGCCAATCTTGAAGGCCACTACGATCCCTTCTGGGTGGTCACCAAGCATACCGACATTCTGGAAGTCAGCCGGCAGAACGCGCTGTTCCATTCCGGCGACCGGCAGACCACGCTGACCAGCCAGCTTGGCGACAAGCAGGTGCGCAAGATGACGGGCGGCAGCCCGCATCTGGTGCGCTCTCTGGTGCAGATGGATGCGCCGGATCATCCGAAATACCGCGCGCTGACGCAGTCCTGGTTCATGCCGGGCAACATCAAACATTTGGAAGAGCGCATCCGCACCATCGCACGCGGCGCGGTGGACAAGATGATGGCCAAGTGCGGGCAGTGCGATTTCGCCCGCGATATCGCCATGCTCTATCCGCTGCATGTCATCATGGAAATTCTTGGCGTGCCGGCGGAAGACGAGCCGCGCATGCTGATGCTGACGCAGGAGCTGTTCGGCGCAGCGGACTCCGAGCTCGGCCGCGATGTCGATCTCACCGATCCGGAGAAGATGACGGAATCCATCCAGGCCGTGCTGATGGATTTCTACCAGTACTTCGCCAAGATTACCGCGTCGCGTCGCGCCGAGCCGCGCGATGACCTCGCCTCTGTTATCGCCAACAGCACCATCGATGGCGCGCCCATCTCCGAATTCGAGGCGCTGTCCTACTATGTGATCGTGGCCACCGCGGGCCACGACACCACGTCCTCGTCCACCGCCGGCGCGATGTGGGCACTCGCCGCCGATCCCGCACAATTCGCGCAGGTGAAATCGAATCCCTCGCTCATCCCGGGGCTTGTCGACGAGGCGGTTCGCTGGACCACCCCGGTGAAGCACTTCATGCGCTCGGCCACGGCCGATACCGAATTGCGCGGGAGAAAGATCGCCAAAGGCGACTGGCTGATGCTGTGCTATGCGTCCGGAAATCGCGACGAGGAAATTTTCGAGGACCCCTACGTCTTCCGCGCTGACCGCAATCCCAACAGGCATCTGTCGTTCGGCTATGGCGCGCATCTCTGCCTCGGCCAGCATCTTGCCAAGATGGAGATGCGGATTCTGTTCGAGGAATTGCTGCCGCATCTGAAGTCGATCGAGCTCGCCGGTGAGCCGGCCAATTCCGAATCGGTGTTCGTCAGCGGCCCCAAGCGTGTGCCGATCCGATTCGCGACGGCCTGAAAGAGCAAATGGCCCGGAGGGCAGCCGGGCCATTGCACTGTCGAAATCGATTGGGAGTTCAGTCGACAATCTTCACGATCTTGCGGCTGTTCGGCTCGACGAACACGATTCTCCCGTTGTCGTCGAAGTAGTCGTAGCTCTTCACTTCCGGCACTTCGTTGACGAGCGTGTCGGGAACTGGCGCGATCGTTACGTCTTCCGGCACCACGGTGCCGACTGCCAGCGTCTCCTTCACGCGTACAGGGCGAAGATGCTCCTTCACCACATACTGCTTGATGACGGTCTCATGCGCCGGCTCGATCGCCAGCGTCGCGTCCTGCGCCATCGCGTAACCGCTTACGAATACCGCGGCAGCCGCGGTAGCAACCAAAAGATGCTTCATATCGTTCTCCATCGTTTTTCCAGACGACCCTTCCCGGCGCCGGAAACGACTCGCACGCGCGCTTCGTTCCGTCGCGCGAATTTGCGAAATGATGGAGTTGTGTCTGCGTCGATCAGCTGGCCAGCGAATGGGCGCAATCGACGCCGTTGTTCGCGTTGGCGCCGGCGCCGCCATTCACCGTGCTGGCATTGTGGGTATGGACGCTACCTGCGAGGCGATCACCGATGGATGCCATGCGGTCATAGCTTGCAGCGATGCGCAGAAGCACCAGGCGGTTCTCGTCGTCCCGGATGTCCTCGGCGATCTCCCGCAGTTCGTCCGCCCGCCGCCGGTACTCGCGGGCCTTTTGGTTGTCGTTACCGAACTGCACGGGAGAAACGAGATCCCTCAGATGACCCGACATCGACGTTCCCTTTCCCCGCCGGTAAGCCCAACGCGGCTGGGGAGAGACAGTTCCGGCAGAAGAATCAAGCCGTGGAAAATTGATCAAGGTTCCCGGCGCCGTTGCGGCCCAGCCGTCGTCTTCAGGGGGCATACCCGGCCGCTCGCCCAGTGAGGCGAGCGGTATCCTTCAATGGTGGAAGGTCGCCATCACCCGCATGATCGCCGGGCCCAGGATGACGATAAACAGGCAGGGCAGGAAGAATACGATCATCGGCACGGTCAGTTTCGGGGGCAGTGCGGCGGCCTTTTTCTCTGCCGCGGCCATGCGCATTTCGCGATTTTCCTGCGCCGTGACGCGCAGCGCCTGGCCGAGCGGCGTTCCGTATTTTTCCGCCTGATTGAGCGCGCCCGAAATCGCCTTCACACCTTCATGGCCGCAACGCTTGGCAAGATTCTCGAACGCCTGGCGCCGCTCCGGCAGGTAGGAGAGCTCAGCGGTTGTCAGACCGAATTCCTCGGCCAGCTCGACCGATTGGGCGCCGACCTCCGACGCCACGCGCGTGAATGCGGCCTCGATCGACATGCCGGATTCCACGCAGATCAGCAGAAGGTCGAGCGCGTCGGGGAACGCTTTCATGATCGAATCGCGGCGGCGCGAAATCTTGTTGGAGAGGAAGATGTCGGGAAG
This sequence comes from Rhizomicrobium sp., assembly GCA_035517755.1. Lineage (GTDB taxonomy): Bacteria > Pseudomonadota > Alphaproteobacteria > Micropepsales > Micropepsaceae > Rhizomicrobium. The sequence goes on from DATIYG010000004.1 coordinate 7,538, forward strand.
GAAATATCCCAGCATCGCGGTGCCGACAGCAGCGCCGAACTTCATCCACGGCGACCACGAGAAGTGCGCAATCACGAAGAAGTAGAGCAATGCGCCCGCGAACACGATGAACGGCATCACGAACCGGAAGAACATGAAGGTGTAAAGTGGCGCCTGTCCGCGAAAGCCGGCCTGCGTGAGCTTGTCGCGTGTGTTGGGGGATTCGAGGATGTTGGACAGCTTCAGCCGTTCCACCGTCTGCTTCATGAACGTGCGGGGCTCGACACGCAGCGAACCGCCACGCTTGTTGAGCGCGGCGTGATGCTTGGCGCGCAATTCCTCGCGCTTCTCCGACACCGCCTTCATGCGCGTGCCGAGCGATTGCTTCTCCAGAAGCGGCAGCACGAAGGTGACGATCGTCGCGAAGGCAAGCACGCCCACCACCGAGATCACGATGAAATCGCGATCGAAGAGGATGTTGAAGATGCCGAGGTTGTTGATGTCCATGGCCGGCGCCTCAATATTTGAAGCTGATCATTTTTTTCATCACGAAGATGCCGCAGGCCATCCAGAAGGCGCATGCGACCAGCATCAGATTGCCGAGCTTTTCAGTGAAGAGCAGTTTGATGTAGTCCGGTGTCGTCATATACACGAGGCCGCCCACCACCACCGGCAGCGATCCGATGATCCCCGCCGAAGCCTTCGCTTCCGACGACATCGCCTTGATCTTGCCTTGCAGCCGCTTGCGGTCGCGCAGCACGCCGGAAAGGTTCGACAGCGCTTCGGACAGATTGCCGCCCGATTTCTGCTGAATCGTCATCACGATGCCGAAGAAGGCAACTTCGGCGGTCGGCATGGATTCGTACATGCGCTTCAGGCCCTGCTCGAGCGTCACACCGACCCTCAGGCCCTCGACCAGCTTGCTGAATTCACCGGATACCGGCTCCGGCAATTCCTTCGCCACCATCTTGAGCGCCTCGTTGGTGGGAATGCCGGACCGCACGCTGCGGACGATGGCATCGATGGCATTGGCGAATTCGGACGTGAACTTCTTCTGCCGGCGGTTCTTGAGAAAGTTCAGCACCCAGCGCGGCAAGCCAAGCCCCACGACCACCATGCCGAGGACATCGGCGATGATCGCCTGCTTGGTGACAAGGCCGACAACGAGAACGATGGCGGCCGCCACGCCGGAGCCGATCCAGAAGTTCCGGACGGTCCACGATAGGCCGGCCTGCTCGATGCGTCGGCGCAAGGTCGGCTTCTGCTTGTTTGCCGCCTGCTGCTTTTCGAGTTCCTTGAGCAGCGTCTGAACGTTCTTGCGGCGCTGCTGATTGGAATCGGCGCCGCCGCGCGGTCCACCGGAAGCGGAAGGCTGTCCTGCCGCTGCGGCAAGTCGCTTCTTCGAGGTTTCGCCGCCGCCGCCGACGAAGGCATAGGCGATGCCGCCCATGCCCAGCAGGCCGAACATCGCGACCAGGATCAGAAGAGCCGAACCCATCGCATCCTCACTGGTTCAATTCGTCGAGGGCCTCGGCGAGCTCGCGTTCCATGTTGAAGTAGCGCGCGCGCTCCCAGAATGTCGGCCGCACGATTCCCGTGCCGACATGTTTGCCGCTCATCCGGCCGGTTTCGTCCTCGCCGGTGATTTCGTAATTCATGATGTCCTGCGTGATGATGACGTCGCCTTCGGTGCCGACCACTTCGGTGATCTTGGTGATGCGGCGCGAACCGTCACGCAGGCGCTCTGCCTGAATGATCACGTCCAGCGAACCAACCACCATTTCGCGGATCGTGCGCACCGGCAGCGAGAAGCCACCCATGGTGATCATCGATTCCAGACGCGTCATGGCTTCGCGAGGGCTGTTGGCGTGGAGTGTGCCCATCGAGCCGTCGTGACCGGTGTTCATGGCTTGCAGAAGGTCGAACGCTTCGGGTCCGCGCACTTCGCCCACGATGATGCGTTCGGGACGCATACGCAGACAGTTGCGGACGAGATCGCGCATGGTGATCTGACCCTGTCCTTCGAGGTTGGGCGGACGGGTTTCCAGGCGCACCACATGTGGCTGCTGCAGCTGAAGTTCTGCGGCGTCTTCACAGGTGATGATGCGTTCGTCGGCATCGATGTAGGCGGTCATGCAGTTCAGCAGCGTCGTCTTGCCCGAGCCGGTACCGCCGGAGATGAGGATGTTGCAGCGCGCCCGCCCGATCACGCCGAGAACTCGCGCACCGGCTGCGCTGATCGAGCCAAAGCGCGCAAGGTCGTCCATCCGCAACTTGTCCTTTTTGAACTTGCGGATCGTGAGTGTGGGCCCATCGAGCGCCAGCGGCGGCGCAATCACGTTGACGCGGGAGCCGTCCAAGAGGCGGGCGTCGCAGATCGGCGAGGATTCGTCGACGCGGCGGCCGACCTGGCTGACGATGCGCTGGCAGATGTTCATCAGCTGCGCGTTGTCGCGGAAACGGATGGGCGTGAGCTGCACCTTGCCGCCCACTTCGATGAACACCCGGCCAGCACCGTTGACCATGATGTCCGCGATATCGTCGCGGGCAAGCAGCGGCTCGAGCGGGCCATAACCCAGCACGTCGTTGCAGATGTCCTGCAGCAGGTGTTCCTGCTCCGCAATCGACATCACGACGGCTTTGATGGAGATGATTTCGTTGACGATGTCGCGGATTTCGCCGCGCGCCGAATCCGGATCGAGCTGCGCCAATTGCGCCAGATCGATCGTGTCGATCAGCGCATTAAAGATCATCGTCTTGATCTGGTAGTAGTCTTCGGAGCGCTCCGGCATGCGCAAGGCTTTCGCGGCCGGTGCGGCGGCCTGAGGCGGCGGCACTGCCTGGAGCCGCGGTGCCGGCGCTGGCGCCGGTGCGGCGGCGCCGGTGCCGGGCGCTGCGGCCGCGCCGTTACGCTCTGCCGGCGGAGCAGGCGAGCTGGCCTTTGCAGCCGCAGGCTCTATCCGAGGCGCTGCGCGCGTTGCTTCGCCGGAGCGTTTTCCGAACATCTGGTTCACGCCCGCTTACGTCCTGACAGGAAGGAGAACATCGGCAACACGCCCTTCTCCGTATCCGCCGAAGGGGCTCGGCCCGTCACCATCTGGGCAAGCCGGGAAATCCCATCCGCGGTCTGTGATTTTGGCTGAACTTCCATCAACATCTGGCCGTTGTTCGCCGCCGCGCCGTAGAGCTGCGGCTCAAACGGCAGGATCATGGCCGGGGGGATGCCGACCGTGGCGACGAAGTCCTTCACGGGAATCTCCGGCCGCTTCGCCATGCCGACCTGGTTCATCACGAGTTTCGGCGGCGGATCGTTGGGCCGGTTCTGCTTCGCAAGATCGGCGATCGCCTTGGCGGTGCGCAGGCTTGCGAGGTCCGGTGTCGCCACGACAACGATGTCATCGGAGGCGAGCAAGGTCTGCTTGATCCAGGGCGTCCACTGATGCGGCAGATCCACCACAACACAGGGCGTGATCTGGCGCACACAATCGAGCACGGCTTCGAAGGCAGTGGGGTCGGCGTCGTAGGCGCGCTCGAGAAGAGCGGGCGAGGTGAACAGCGACAGGTGTTCGCTCGATTTCAGGAGCAGGCGGTCGAGCAGCACGTCGTCCAGGCGCTCTGGCGCCGAAAGCGCTTCCGCTACGCCTTGTCCCGGTTCCTCGTTGAAGTTTAGGCCAAGTGTTCCGAAGGAAAGATCGAAATCGATGATCGTCGTGTTGATGCGAAGCCGCTCGGCGATGCACCAGCCGACATTGTGGGCGAGCGTCGAAGAGCCCGCGCCGCCACGCGCAGCAAAGAAGCTGATGATGCGTCCGACCGGCGGGGCTTCCGGATTGAGATAAAGGCCGGAGATCACCTCGATCAGATGCAGGGGATTGAGAGGCGCCACGAGATATTCGCTGACCCCGCGACGCATGAGCTCGCGGTACAGTTCCACGTCGTTGATGCGCCCGACGATGACCACCTTGGTCGACGGATCGCAGACTTCGGCGAGGCGATCGATTTCCTCGACCGCAGCCTTGCCCTGCAGCCGCGTTTCCACGATCAGAAGGTTCGGCGTGACCGATCCGTGATAATGGTCGACGGCAGCCTGCAGCCCGCCGAGTTGCACCGTTACATTCGTCTTGGAGAGCCTCCGGTCCGAAGCGGCGCGCTGAAGTGCGGCGCCCGTATCGGGAAATTCGCAAAACGCATGGATCGAAATGCGCGGAACGGGCCGCTCGTGTGGCGCGGCTCCAAACGGCTCGTCTTGCGATTGTTGGTTCGTCATGGCTCCCGCCTAGTTTGAAATTCCGGATCCTGGCGCGGACTGCTCCTGACCGGAATCGGTTGTATGCTTGGCCGCCTGTGTGACTTCGCCCTTCTCGTAGTGACCCATCACGGCCGTGCGCCGCGTTGCGTCTGCGGCGTCCATTCCGCGCGGCTCTTCGAGATCGTGCGGATTGGCAACCATTGCGGCGATGTTGTGCTGCACGGCGCATCCGAAATTCGGCATCGGAAGATTGTCGGCGGTGTCGGCGACATTCTTCGTCCAGTCGCCGCACGGCTCGGTGTGTGCGACATAGGTCACGAAGCTGATCTCGACGCGGCCATCCCCGTCGCTGACGGGGTGCGAGCCGACGAGAATGCGTGTGCGCGGCACGCCCATATTCGCCAGGCGCTCGCCAAAATATGTGATCGCGCGCGCCGAGTCGGGGCCGTCCGGTGCCGATACGCTGATCGAGCCGTCGCCGTTCTGGAGGTAGTCGCGCACCAGCACTTCCAGTTTTGCGGCATCTTCGGGCATCAGGCCGGCATCGAGGCCGGAGAACGAAACCCTCACCCCTCGAGTCTCGGGCTGAACCGAGATCGGATGATTGTACGTTCCATCGGCTTGCGGGCCGAAATCGTTGGAGGGCGCGGCGCAGCTGCCGGCGAGAAGGACCGCTGCAAGAGCCGCAAAGCGCATCGAATGAGGCATCATGGCCAACTCCTACTCGACGATAAAGCCGGTCTTGTCATTGCCGGCGGATTTGAGTCCCTGAGGCGGATGGACGGCATTCAGGCGACCGAAGAGGATGGTTTCCGCATCGGCCGGCGGAACAAGATCGTCAGTCGGCAGCGCGATCCGCTTTTCGTTCGTCGGATTGACCAGATATGCGCTGACCATGACCACGAGCTCGGTTTCGTTGTTGTTGTAGTCGCGGCTGCGGAACAGCGCGCCCAGGACCGGCATGTCCTTGAGGCCGGGGAACGCATCGAGCTGCTGCTTGGTCACGTGCTGCAGAAGGCCCGCGATCGCGAAGCTGCCGCCGGACGGAACCTCGACTGTGGTCTGCGCGCGGCGGACGTCGAGCGCCGGGATCGTGAGACCCGGCAGCGTGATCGTCTGTCCGGTGTTGGGATCGGTGACCGTGCCGCCATTGATCGTGAACGCGCCGGTGTTCGTGAGTTCGCTGACTTCGGTCGAGATCTGCAATGAGATGCGATTCTCGCTCAGTACCACCGGCGTGAAGGAAAGGCCGACGCCGAAATCCTTGAACTGGATTGAAACGTTGCCCTGCTGGTCGCGGCCCGACGGAACGGGGAACTCGCCGCCTGCCAGGAAGCGCGCGGTTTCACCCGAGACCGCAGTCAGGTTCGGCTCGGCGAGCGTGCGGACCAAGCCCGCTTCCTCGAGCGCCTTCAGCACGCCGTTGGCGCAAAGATGCGTCGTGGCGAGCGCTGGCACGGTCGTACAATTCGGGCCGACCTGGGCGCCGGACGCATCGGACAGGGCGCGTCCAAGCAGGCTGAAGGGATTGGAGGTGCCCGCGATGATGGGAACGCCCCATGCGTTGATCGCGGCGTTGAGATCGATGCCGAACTGCTTGGCGATCGTGCGCTGCACTTCGGCGACACGAACCTTGAGCATCACCTGCTCGTTCGCGTCGATCTTCAGCATGTTGACGACCTTCTTCGGGTCGCCGGCGAAACTGGTGGCCAGATCTTGCGCGCGTGTCGCTTCCTGCGCATTCGTAACGGTTCCCGTCAGCACGATGTTGTCGTTCATCGCCGAGACACGGATGTTCGACTTGGGGAAATTGTCGTGCATCATCGAGCCGAGATCGGTCACGTCGCGCTCAACGCGAATGTCGACCGAAAGAATCTGATGACCGGCGGCGTCGAAGAAGAAGGCATTGGTCTGACCGGTCTTCTGCGCGAGCAGGAAGATGCGGCGTGGCGTGCGAACCACGGCATCCACGATCTCCGGATTGGAGACGAGCACGTCGCGCGCATCGGTATCGAGCTGCACGAGTGCCGCCTTGTCGAGCGCGAGCGTGATGCGCTGCGTCGCCGAGCCGCTGCCATGGGTCGAGATATTCAGGACTTTTTGCGCGGCCGGCTCGTTGCGGGCCGCGGCAGGCGCGCTCACGGGAAACGCAAGCGCTGCCGCCGCGATCAGTGAGGTTGCCAGAGTTGCGATGCGCATGATCCCCCTACTCCGGTTTTGCCGGTCCGGCGGCGCGGGCCAGTCCGTAACGAATGACTGCGACTACGCCAGTGTCGGTCTTCTTCTTCGCGGCGACATCGTTGGCGCCGTTATCCCCCAGCGGACGCAGCGCCAGCGCGACCGTTCCGGTTGCCGAAGCGGCGGCGATCGTCTCGCTCTGTTGCGGCGAGAGTTCGAGCGTCGCGGTCTTGGCGAGAACCGTCTTCTGGTCCTTGTCCTGCGTGTAGGTCTGGTCGACCGCCAACACGCGCACGGCATGCAGCAGCGTGCGGGCAACGTACAATTTCGGTGAATCGGAAATCTGGATCGTGACGATCACGTCGACGCGGTCGTTGGGCAGAATGAAGCCGCCGGCGCCGGATTCTGTGGTGATCGGAATGGAGACGGCGCGCATGCCGGGTGTGACCATCGCGGCCATGAAGCCGGCAGAGTCGGAGTGCACGATCTTGGTGTTGGTCAGCGGTTCGCCGGCGAGAATCGGCGCGCGCGCGACGGTTCCCTTCACGGCCTGGTCGGGATTTCCGCCAACGCCATCGGCCGTCAGAAAGGTCGAGTCGACATTGGACTTGGGCCAATCCTGCCAGCGCACCATGTCGCCGGTCACCGGCGTGCCCGGTTCGATGTTTTTCGACGCGACGAGAACGGCTGCCGACGAAACAGCGGCGTGAACTTCCGCTTTGCTGGCCGGCGTACCGCCGCCAAGCATGCTTCTGGCGACAAGCGCCACAGCGCCGGCGGCAAGCGCGGCAAGCGCCAATACGATGAGACGCGAGCGATTCATGGGCCAAGCTCCTTGTGTCCCAATCCGACCACAAAACCTTTTAGGAAAGACTTAATTCAGGATGATGCTTTCAACCGACAGCGAGGTGAAAGATATCCGTATACGGAAGAATAACGATGGCGCCGGCGGAAAGCGCAACACCGTAGGGAATCCCGCCTCTCGGCTCATGAAGGCGAAGAATCCAGTCTTGCGCCGCCAGAGGCGCAGGCAGAGGAAACTTCCGCATTGTGAGAAGGCCCAACGTTAGTGCGCCGCCGAAAACCGAGGCGAGCAACACGAATTCCGGCAGGTCGTGCAATCCGAACCAGGCCGCGATCGCCGCAAAAACCTTGGCATCGCCGCCGCCGATATAGCCGAAGGCGAACAGGATGAAGCCTATCACCAGCGCAATCGCTCCTGCGGCGAAGTGGCCTGCGACAATGGCAGTGCTCATGCCGCTCGTCAGCGCGAACAGCGCGAAGCCGACGATCAGAAGGACCGAAATCAGATTGGGAATTGTGTAGGTGGCCAGATCCCAGCCCGCAGCGACCAGGAGCAGGAGGAGGAACGGGACGAAGACGATGAGCGAGGTCATTCTACCCTTTGA
>DATIYG010000005.1:0-5054 GCA_035517755.1 Rhizomicrobium sp.
CCCATGCCAGGCTTGCCCGAGCCAGAATGCGAAAATCGCCGACCCAAGTCCCATGGCCGACATCAGCAGATAGGCGCGACCTCCGAAAGCGGAGTACAGGGGGCCGGACGCGAACGTGCCCAGACCCAGCGCAATTCCGGAGGAGCAAACCGCGTAGAGACTTTGCGCCGTCGCGGCGAGACGCGGCGGCACGGCCTTCAGGATGAAATACATCGCGCCCAGATGCGCCATGGCGAACGTCGCGCCATGCAGAAGCTGGGCGAAAATCACGAATGGCAGCGGCGGATCGAATGCCAGGATGGTCCATCGGATGACACAACCGGCGGCGCCGAACAGCAGCAGCCGCGTCGCGCCGAGCTTGCGGAATACATGCAGCGAGACGGACATCAGCGCGATCTCGCCGAACACACCGAGCGGCCAGATGATGCCGATCAACGTGCCGCTGTAGCCGATGCTGCGCCAGTGCAGCCCGCCATAGGCATAGTAGAAGGCATGGCTCCCCTGATCGAGACTGGCGGCAACAAGGAAGATCACGAACACGCCGGAGGCCAGCAATTCGTTGGCTTCGCCGAAGGTCCGGTGCAGCGACGACGGCAGGCTCTCGCGAAGGCGATCCTGCGGCGGCGCGGGGAGCGCGTAGATACTCAGCAGGTTGAGCAGAATGGCAACGGTCAGCCACGGCGCAATGATGACCATGCCGAATTGGCTGACCAGGATGCCCGCGAGAACATTGCCGGCAACAAACGTGGACGACGCGCACAGCCGGACGTGGCCGTAGTCGAAGCCAAAGCGCTCCGAGAGCCGGACACTCACGCTTTCCAGCAGCGGCGTGACGGCGCCCCCTGCCACGTTTGCCGGAACGACGACCATGAAAATCAGAAACGCGCCGCTCGCCCAGTTGAGCGCGCCATAGCCGGCCAGCATGATCGCGTAGAGAAGCAGCATCATGCCGCGGCGATCGTTGCGCGCGTCTGCCACGAGGCCGGTGACGGGAGCCACCAGCACGCGCAGCAGCATGCCGATCGCGAGCGTCGACCCGATCTGCGTCGGGTTCATGCCGCGCCAAGCGAGCCATGCACCGAAGAACGGCGTGTAGGCGCCGCCGACGAGGCCGGAGGCGCCCTGCGCCAGCGCAAGCTTGAGCGCGACACCGCGGATGCGCGCGAATGTTCCGGTTTCGGCACTCATGGAAAAATGATGTCGCTCCGCGACCACAATGGCCGACGAGTCAGCGTGGCTCAACCGGGTGAGGCGTTATTCCGCAGGCGGAAGCGGGGTGCGCGTGAAGCTCTGACGGATCGGCCCCGGCGGGCGACTGCCGAACGGAAGCGACACCAGATAGAGCAGCAGCGCGGCACTGAATGTCTGCCACGGCCACATCACGACGCAGCCAATCAGGATCAGCGCGGCGATCAGCACCGGCGCCTTCAGCCGCTTCGGCACGTACATGTTCTTCAGCGACAGCGTCGGGATGCGGCTGACCATCAGGAGCGAGATGAGCGCGATCCAGCCGCCGTTCAGGAACGGATCGTGGAAGAACGGCGCATGGGTCTGGAAGCCGAACAGCATGGGCAAGGTGATCAGGCAGGCAGCAGCGGGAGCCGGCACGCCGGTGAAATGGTTCGGCACCACGTGATCTTCGTCTTGCTCGGCCGCTTCCGTGTTGAAGCGCGCCAGCCGGATGGCGCAGCACACGCAGAACACCAGCGCGATGGTCCAGCCGGCGCCGCCACCCTGGTAGAGCGTCCACATGTAAACGAGCACGCTGGGCGCGATGCCGAAGCTCACGAGGTCGGCAAGCGAGTCGAGCTGCGCACCGAATTTGCTTTCGATCCCGAGCAGACGGGCGATGCGTCCGTCCAACGTGTCAAGCACGGCGGCCAGAACGATGGCGACCACGGCAGCCTGCCAATGCCCTGACAGGGCAAAACGGATCGCGGTCGCGCCCGTGCAAAGCGCTGCAACCGTCAGCGCGTTCGGGATGAACTTGCTGAGCGGATGCTCTTCCAGCTCGGCGCGGATGGCCGCGATGCTACGGCGCTGTCGGTCCTGTCTCATTTCTGTCATTTTACGCATCAGACCAGCTCTGCCAATACGGTCTCTCCCGCCTTGACTCCCTTGCCCGGTTGGGCCCGCACTTTTGCGCCAGGTGGTAAATAAACGTCGACGCGGCTTCCGAACCGGATCAGGCCAATGCGTTCGCCGCGGCATACCATCTGCCCCCTTGAAAGCGCGCAAAAGATGCGCCGCGCCACCAGCCCCGCGATTTGAACCACCACGAGATCCCGGCCGTCCGCCAGCTTTAGCCGGATGGCCATGCGCTCGTTGTGCTCACTCGCCTTATCGAAGGAGGCATTGAAGAATTTACCGGGCCGGTAGGCAAGGCCCTCGACCGTCCCGGCTTCGGGCGCCCGATTCACATGAACGTGGAAAAACGTCATGAAGATGCTGAGGCGGGTACGGGGTTCAGGCCCCATATCTAGTTCCGGTGGCGGCGGCGCTTCTACAACCGGTAGCAGGATTCCATCCGCCGGGCTGATGATAAGGCCCGGGCCCGAGGGTGTCTGCCGCTCCGGATCGCGAAAAAATGAGATGACCCACAGGGTCACGGGCAACGCGATCAGACCCCACCAGCCAAAGGCCGCGACGAGGATCGCGTTGACGAGGACGGCCGGGACAATGAACGGCCAGCCCTGCGGGTGGATGGGGATTCGCAATTCCTAAAGTCCGCCGGTTAGCGCCAGCCAAGGGGCGGACGCATAATCCCTCCAGCCGCCGAACTCAATTGGCGACGGGGCCGTGGATTTCCAGAAGGGAACCGTCAGGCCGCCTTCGTCGTCGCGATGTAGCGATCGAGCACGCCATCCAGCACATCCAGCGGCACACGGCCGCAGTTGAGGCCCGCGTCGTGGAAATCCTTGATGTTGTATTTGGGGCCGAGCTGCTGCTTCGCTCGTTCGCGCGCCCGCGTCCAAACGGTGTGACCGATCTTGTAGCTGCAAGCCTGGCCGGCCGTTGAGCAGTAGCGCTCCACTTCGCGTGTAACGAAACCGGGCGCATCACCTTCCTGATCGATGAAATACCGGATCGCCTGTTCGCGGCCCCATTTCATGTGATGGATACCGGTATCGACCACGCAGCGGTTTGCACGGAAGAGCTGGAATTTCAGATAGCCGATGCGGCCAAGCGGATCGTCGTCATACATCCCGATTTCGTCGGCGAGCTGTTCGGCATAGAGCGCCCAGCCTTCGGCATAGCCCGAGAAACCGATCGTCTTGCGCAGAAGCGGCAGATTCTTGTTGGCCAGCGCAAGGCCGCCTTCCATTTGGTGCCCGGGCAAGCCTTCGTGGAACACGGTCGTGGAGAGCGCAAATCTTGGCCACTCGGCAGTGTCGTGCAGATTGAAATATACAATGCCCGGACGCGAGCCATCGATCGCCGGCGCCTGGCTGAACGCGGATGCTGCGCCCGGTTCGGTCTGCGGCGGCACGCGTCGCACTTCGAACGAGTATGGCGGAATGCGGTTGAACACCTGCGGCAGCTTCGGCTTGATCTCCGCCAGCCGCTGATTGCAGTAGGCGATGCAATCGGCCTTGCCTGCGTCTGTATTCGGATAGAGCTGCTTCGGGTCCTTGTAGAGAGCAGCGATCCTTTCCCCAACCGTTCCCTTTGTCAGGCCCTGCGCCTTGAGCAGCGCGTCGATGCGCGCGCTGATCTCTTTTGCCTGATCGAGACCCAACTGGTGGATTTCGTCTGGCGACATGGCCGTCGTGGTCGCCGAGCGAAGGGCTGCGGCGTAGAACGCGTCACCATCCTTGAACTTCCAGACGCCGGCGTCGTGCGTGGCCGTAGCACGCTGCCGCTTCGCTTCGGCGATCTGCCGGTCGAGTGCGGGTCCGATCTTCCCGTCATAAATCTTGGCGGCTTGCGCGGCGTAGGAATCGGGCAGTCCCTTCGCCTTGGCGCGCTTGGCAATCGACGTGACGAGCAGAGACTTGTCGGCCGTCGTGCGCGTTGCGGTCAGCTGCTCGAGCGTGCGGTCGAGCAGAAAGTCCGGCGGCACGACGCCGAGGGACGAATCATGCTTCATGCGCTCGGTGTCGTCATCGAGTTGCGTGGCAAATCCATCGATGCGCGCGATGTAGGCATCCGCATCGGCGGCCGTTTCGATCGAGTGCTTGGTGTCCATGAAATCCGGGAAGGACTGATAGACGCCTGTCAGCTGACTCACGACATAGGGCGACGGGCTGAACGCCGATCCACCGAACGGGAACGCGCCGACCGCCGCGCGGCTTTCGCCCACATAGACAAGCGTGTCGTAGTTCACGCGGTCCATGCCGGTGAGCTTGCCGGCATCGATGGTTTTCAGCCGCGCAAGCTGGCTGGCGTTTGCTTCCTTGTCTGCCGCGACGCCGGCGAGGGATTCATCATGCAGCCTGCTTTTGAGGGCCGCATTCTCGCCCTTGTCCATTCCGAGGAAGGTGGCCGCTTCCGGATTGCGCTGCAGGTTCTCCTTGAAGAATGCATCGAACAGCACGTCGAGCTTCGCCGCTTCGGTTGGCGTGTCCGCGCGCGCGACAATGAACAGATCGGGGAGGGCCAAAGGTGTTGCCAGCGCAGCGGCGGACGCGAGCAGATGGCGGCGACTGAGCATGGGTAACCCCTTCGGTTTGGCAGGCAGGCGAGCCTATCTGTCGCGATGCGACATCCGCAACGCATCCCATCGCCGCGCTCACGAATCCGTGCTCGGGAGCCGAAAAACCAGGGACCTGCGGGTCGTCTTGCCATTCGGCCTCGGCTTCAGTATCTCGTGCCGCCGGAGGCCGCCTTAGCTCAGCCGGTAGAGCAACGCATTCGTAATGCGTGGGTCGGGTGTTCGAGTCACCCAGGCGGCACCATCGGCTTCACAGAACTCCCGTTCAAACCCGCGCGTTCGCCATCAGGGCGGCGCACGTCGAAAAGCCGGTCGCGGCCGCAGTAATCGCATTCCGGGTAAGGGCGATCATTCGAGTTCATGTGCAGTATTTTGAAGTCGCCACTCCTGGTGGAGCGGC
>DATIYG010000006.1:0-12937 GCA_035517755.1 Rhizomicrobium sp.
TGGCTGAAGGCGTCGGGCATCGCGGTCGATGCGAAAGGCTTCGTTCTGACGAATGCGGAACTGGGCGCCGGCAAGCAGCCGCTGGAGACAAGCTGCCCGGGCGTGTTCGCCATCGGCGATGTGCGATCGGGATCGGTGAAGCGTGTTGCATCGTCCGTCGGCGAAGGCGCGCAGGTGGTGGCGACGCTGCACGCCCATCTCGCGCGTTTGCGGGAGGGAACCGCATGAGCAAAACCTGCGCGCATCTCTCCACCATCCGCGACGTGACGCCGAGCGCGCTCGGTTGTGAGGAATGCCTGAAGATCGGCTCGGTCTGGGTGCATCTGCGGCTGTGCCGCACCTGCGGCCATGTCGGCTGCTGCGACGATTCCCCGAACCGTCACGCGCGCAAACATTTCCATTCCACCGAACACCCCATCATCGAGGGTTATGACCCGCCGGAAGGCTGGGGCTGGTGCTATATCGACGAGGTGATGTTCGATCTCACCGACCGCATGACGCCGCACAACGGCCCCATCCCCCGCTACGTCTGAAGGAGATATCCATGTTCGAAGAAAAGATCCGCCAAGGCTTCGATGTGTTCCTGCACGATGCCGGAAAATCGTTCGGCGCCGTGCGCGAAGTAGGCCGCGGCCGCATCGTCGTCTATGTCGAGAATGCCGGCGACTTCACCATCCCGATCAGCGCGGTGAAGGACGTGCACGACGAAAAGGTGATCCTCGACCGCGCCAGGCTGGATGCCGATCTGCGCGAGGCGATCGGCCATGCGCACGAGGATGAGCACACGCCTTACGGCTAGGCTGGCCGGTTGGCGCCCGCGACCTTTTCAGCCGGGAAAAACTTGCCGCAGCCACCGGCCGGGTCGCCGGATGGTTACTCAAGCCATTGAATTAACAGGAGAAAAATCGGTTCACGGGCGGCATGGAACTGGCAAGTGACCCTCCCGGATCAAAGCCAGCAGAACGCGCATGTCCAACCGGTTTGCCTATTCCCGTCGACTTCTCGCGGCCTTCGCCGCCCTGCTCGTGGCGCTCGCGCCCGTCGAGGCCTTCGCCTTTTCGCGGGTGAAGGACCTCGTCGATATCGAGGGCGTGCGCGACAACATGCTAGTGGGCTATGGCCTCGTGGTCGGCCTCAACGGCTCGGGCGATAGCTTGCGCAACGCGCCGTTCACCCAGCAGAGCCTCACCACCATGCTCGAGCGGCTCGGTGTCAACACGCGTGGCGAGCAGATGCAGACGAAAAACGTCGCCGCCGTGATGGTGACGGCGAACCTGCCGGCCTTCGCCGCGCAGGGCACGCGCATCGATGTTTCGGTGTCCGCCCTTGGCGATGCGAAGAGTTTGCAGGGCGGCACCCTTCTGGTGACGCCGCTGTTCGGCGCCGACGGCCAGATCTACGGATTGGCGCAAGGCCCCGTGGTGATCGGCGGCTTCGCGGCGGCCGGCGCGTCATCGAGCGTGACGCGCGGCGTGCCGACGGCGGGCCGCATCAGCAACGGCGCCGTGGTGGAACGCGAAACTGGATTCAAGCTCGCCAACGAAACCACGCTGCGGTTGTCGCTGCACAACCCGGATCTCACGACGTCGACGCGCATCGCCAGCACGATCAACCAGTTCCTCGGCGTCAATGTCGCATCGGCCAACGATCCGGCCAGCATCCAGGTGTATGTGCCGCCGAGTTATCCCGGCGGCGTGGTCGCCCTGCTCAACGATGTCGGGCAGTTGCGCGTCGATCCCGATCAGCCTGCGAAGGTTGTGATCGACGAACAGTCCGGCGTCATCGTGATGGGCAGCGATGTGCGGGTTTCCACAGTCGCGATCGCCCAGGGCAACCTCACCATCCGGGTCACCGAGACGCCGGAAGTGAGCCAGGCGCTGCCCTACGCCCGCAACGGGCAAACCGTCGTCACCGCGCGTACCAACATCCAGGTCGACGACAGCCACGGCAACAAGATGGCCGTGCTGAAGGATGGCGTGAGCCTGCATCAGCTCGTCGATGGGTTGAATGCGCTGGGCATCGGCCCACGCGACATCATCTCCATCCTGCAAGCCATCAAGGCGGCCGGCGCTCTGCAGGCCGACATCGAGGTGATCGGATGACGCCCGCAATCGATCCGCAGGCCGCGCTGACCGCCGGCAAGACCATCACCGCGCCGAAGCCGACCGCGAATGCTGTGGCGGCGAAGAAGGCGGCGCAGCAGTTCGAAGGCGTGTTCGTCTCGGAATTCCTCGGCTCGATGTTCGAGGGCGTCTCGACCGACGGTCCGTTCGGCGGCGGACAGGGCGAAGCGATGTTCCGCTCCTTGATGCTGGACGAATACGGCAAGCAGATCGCGAACCGCGGCGGGCTCGGAATTGCCTCCGCCATCCAGACCCAATTGATGAAGCACCAGGGTCAACCCTCGTGAGCGACACGCAAGCCAGGCTGCAGCGAATTCTCGCGATCGGCGAGCGGCTCGCCGCGGCCATCGACGCCGACATCAAGGCGTTGGAGAAAGGCCGGCCGCAGGAGATGAAATCCATCGAGCCGGAAACGCAGAAATTGTCGTTGCTGTATGAAAAGGAGCTGGCCGGGTTTTCGCCCAAGGAAGCGGCCGGTATGCCGCCGGAGTTGCGCGCGCGACTGGTCGCGTCGGGCAAGCGGCTCAACGATTGCCTTGAACGCCAGCAGCGCCTTCTGAAGCGCATGCGCACCATCAGCGAAGGCATGGTGCGCGCCGTCGCCGAGGAGATGCAGCGCCGCCAGATTGCCGCGCGGCCCTATGCGCCCCGTCCAATGGCGAAGCCGCGACCGACCGCCGCGATGGTCTACAACAGCGTCGTGTGAAGCCGCGCCGCTTAAGCGGTGGTGCTGGACGACGACGTGCTGGTCAGCATGTTGAGCGCCAGCGTGTAGTTCGCCACCTGTGCGGTGAGGTAAGCCGGCGCCGGCCCGCTCGACTGCGTTGTCGTGCTCGATGTCGCCGACGGCGGTGTGTTGCTGGTGCGATAGGCGTTGCGGATCGCAGAGAGGATATTCTGCAGCTGTGCCCGCGCCGCACCGGCGCCGGTGGCCGTGGAAATGTCCATCGTGCCGCCGAAGCCGAGACCGAACACCTGCGATGTCGAACCCGTGGATGATCCGGACGAAGAACTGGTACTGCTCGTCGTGCCCGCCTTCGCCGGCCCTGTGATTGGTCCGGCCGCAATACCAAGGCGAGCCAGCGCATCGAAATCGGCCGGTCCCGATTGCAGAATGGCGGTGTAGCCCGCATTCATCTTGATCTGCAGCGCCTCGCCGCCGTTCTGGAAGGTGACGCTCGCCGTGCCCGTATTGAGCAGCGCGATGTTGACCTTGTTGGCGAGGCTTTGCAGGGTCTCGCCGCTGTCGATGGTGACCGTCGGCGTGCGAGCGCCTACGCCCTGAATGGCGATCTGGAAGCTGTCCCCGGCGCGCAATGTGGTCTGCGACGTGAGGTCGACCGACTGATTGAGACTGATCTGGCCGCGCGGTAGTCCAAGCGCATCGAGCACACTCGATCCCTGTGCATCGATGGCTATCCCCGCACCGGTCGACTGTCCGTCGGCGCCGCCATATTGCCGGGTCCAGGAGATCGAGCCATTGCTCGTCAGCGCGGCGACGAAGAGGTTGCTGGTACCGGTGCCGGCGTGCGATTGCCCCGCAAAGGTCCCTTGCGTCGTGCCTGTCAGGTAGACCGTTCCATCGGAACCCACGGTGACCGCACCGCCCTTGTCGGTGGTTGACGTGCCGACGTAACTCACGGTGTTTGCCGTGGCGCTCGATCCGTTGTCGGTGAGCGAAGCAACGAAGGCATCCATGCCGCCGGAACTCGCGGCGGCAATGGATGCCTCCCCACCGGCGGTGAGGCCGGTATTCTGTGATGTCCCGGAGAGGTAGATGGCGTTGCCGGAGACGGCGAGGCCGCCGATGGCGCCGCCATTCTGCAGATCGCCGAGATCCTTCGTCCAGGTCGGCGCCGACGTTGCATCGCCGTTGGTATATTTGCTGACGATGGCATGCCCGTTCTGCACGCTCGCGACATAGAGGCTGCCGTCCGAGCCGACCGCCGTCGCCGCAACCGAGTCATTCGCGCTGGTGCCGAATTGCTGCTCGTAGACGATGTTGCCCTTGGCATCGAGCTTGGCGAGATAGGCGTCCGCCTTGCCGCTGGATGTCTGCCCGCTGCCGACGACACCGGTGACCTGTCCGCCGATATAGATGTTGCCGGACGAGTCGACACTGACGGCGGCTGCCTGGTTGTTGTTCAGTGTGGGAATCTGCTTGACCCACGTCTGGTTGCCGTCGCTGTCGTAGCGCGCAACGAAGCTGTCGGTGTTTCCGTTTCCGATCGCGTCCGTCGTGAGGTCGGCGGTCGTCGATCCAGCCACCACAACGCCCCCGCTCGGATTGAGCGCCAGCGAATAGCCGTTTGCCGTTCCCGTGCTGCCGAGCAATTTCGTCCATTGCAGATTGCCCGCGGAATCGTACTTGCTGAGGTAGACATCCTGATTGGCCTGGTTCAGCTGGCCGCCGAAACTGCCCGTGGCGTTGCCGAGCACGTAAACATTCCCCTGCGAATCCACCACGGTGGATTGGGCGGTGGATGTGCCTGTGTCGGGGCTTGTCGTGGCGTTGAAGACGCCTTGCGGCGAGGAATCGAGGTTGGTCAGCTTGATGAGCCGGCCCTGATTGTCCGGTGTGGGATCGTCGGTCGTGCCTGACGAAGAGCCGACGGTGCCGGCAATGTAGAGCGCAGGCGTTGCAGCTGCAGACGAAAGTGAAATCTGTTCGCTGGGCGCCGGATCGATCTCGATTCCATAGCTTGCTGTGGTGGGATCGTCGATGCTGCCTTCCGTCATCACCCGCTTGAACCGCGAACTGAAGCCGTCGGCCGAAAGTTGCTGGTTCACATAGGTGACGATATTGTCGAGTGTGAGCGGCCCCTGCACCTGCGACAGGTCGATTGCGACATCGGTCGCCACGCCGCCCTTGGTGACCTGGATATCGAAGCTGTCTGCGGCACTGACGCCGGGCACTGCGGACGACAGCCCGTCATCCGTGGAGATCGTGCCGCCGGTGTAGGCCATCGGCGGAAACGCGACGGAAGCCGTGCTGGTCGCGGTCGCGCTTGTCTGGCCAGCCTGCAAGGTGAAATTGTTGAAGGTTTCCGTTTTGAGGAACGACTGCACCTGCGCGAGGCCTTGCTGAAAACGCGTATTCAGTCCGACGAGCTGGCCTGCGGTCATGCCGTCGCGCTGTGCCATCCCGGCAAGATTGGAGAGCGTGTTGACCGCCTGATAGAGCGAAAACAGCTTCTGGTTATCCTGCTCGACCTCTGCGTCGGCGTTGCTGGCGAGCGCCGGCACATTGCTCAGATCGATGAAGTTCGTGGTGGAGAGAACCTGCGCATCCTGCGCCTGCTGCGACGGCGCGGTCGTGGCTTCCCAGGGAGGATTGTCGTTCGCGGTCGCGCTGTTCGTCGTCGTCGTCGTGGCAGACGAGGCAGCACTCTGCGTCGCGACCGGCAATTTCGCGGCGTAATAGTTGAGCAGGACCGACATGTCCAACGTCGGCAGGGTGACGGTGCTGACCATGGCCTTGGGAGTATCGATTGCCTCCCGTTAACACGGCGCAAAGGACAACGTGCTTAACGCAACCTTAATGTGACGCTCCGCAAAGTGGCCGCATGACAGTCACAGCTCGTGATTACGAAGACGGCCTGCGGTTTTCGCGCGCCGGCCGCCATGCGGACGCGATCGGCTGTTACGAACGCGCCCTCGTTCGATCGCCGGACGATTCCCGCGTGCTGTTCGCGCTCGGCAACACGGCTCGCGCGCTTGGCATGCCGCGCCCGGCGGAGGATTTCTATCGCCGCGTGCTGGCGCTCGAGCCCGGCCGAATCGAAGCGCTCGTCAATCTGGCGAATTTGCTGCGTGGAACGGGACAGTTTGAAACGGCGCTGGCTTTGCTTGACCCTGCCGTTGTGCGCAATCCGGAATGTCCGGAATTGTGGCTCTCGCTCGGGTCCGTTCGCCGCGAGAACGGGCAAAAGGACGAGGCGCGCGAATGCTATGACCGTGCGCTTGATCTCAATCCCGGCTACGCCGCAGCCCTTTCCAATCTTGCCGATCTGGAAGCGGAAGCCGGTCATCGCGAGGCAGCGCTGGCCCTCTATGACCGCGCGCTGAAGCGCGAGCCGCACAATGCGCAGGCGAAGCTCAACCGCGCCATGCTGCATCTGGAGAGCGGCAATCTGGCCGACGGCTGGCGCGACTACGCGGCGCGTCTGAAAATTCCGGGAAAGGCGCCGGTCTGCGATCACAAGCTGCCGCGCTGGTCCGGCGGATCGCTGAAGCGCATCCGTCTTCTGGTGACGGCCGAGCAGGGCGTCGGCGACGAGCTGATGTTCGCCAGCATCCTCCCCGATCTCGCACGGCGTGCTGCACAGGATGGCGGCTCGATTGTTCTGGAATGCGATCCGCGTCTGGGGCCGCTGTTTTCGCGCTCGTTCCCGCAGATCATGGTGCATGGAAGCGACAGCGCAACGATCAACGGCGCCGTCGCGCATCGCTACGGCTGGCTGAAACAGATGGGCGGCGCGAATGCAGCCATCGAAATCGGGAGCCTGCCGCGCCACTTCCGCGTCGCGCCGTCCGACTTTCCGGCGCCGAATGCCTATCTGATCCCGGACCGGCAAGAGGCCGACAACTGGCGGGGACAATTCGCGTCGCACGGTCCGCGTCCCCTCATCGGAATCTCCTGGCGCAGCGGCAAGACCGGCGGCGCGCGCGCCGCGCAATACGCGCCGCTTCAGGCGTGGGCGGACTTCCTGCGCGATCTGCCGGGCACGATCGTGTGCGCGCAATACGACGCGACCTCCGACGAGCTCGCCGCACTCGAAGCAGCAAGCGGCCGCAGGATCGCGGTGCCCACCGATCTCGATCAGAAGAATGAACTGGACCGGACGTGTGCCATGCTGTCAGCGCTGGACTGCATTATCAGCGCGCCGACCGCTGTTTCCTGGCTTGCAGCGGGGTGCGGCGCGACGGTCTTCAAGGTGCTCTACGACTCGAGCTGGACGGCATTCGGCCAATCGCACGAGCCGTTCGCGCCATCCTGCCGCCTGATGACGCCAACGCGTGCCGGCGACTGGCGCAGCGTTCTCGAAAAAACCGCCGCAGAAATCAGATCGCTTCGCGCCGGCTGAAATCCTGCCGCATCGCCACGCGCGCTTTCAGATCCGCCGCAATCCTGCGCGCACCCGAGCCATCGAGCGTCGTCAGTCCCGCTGCGCGCATCTCATTGCGGCGTTCGGCGTCCGACAGCAACGCGATCACGGCGCCGGTGATGTCCTCATCCTCGATGCGATCGTGAATGCCAAGCGAAACACCCATGCCGGCGCGTTCGAAAGCGGACGCTGAAAGCGCGTGGTCCTCCGTCAGGCAAAGATAGATTGCCGGCACGCCGTGCGCCGCGAGTTCGTACGCGGTGACGCCGAAGGTGCACAAGGCAACGTCGCAAGACGCGAATTCTGCCGACAGATCCTGCACGCCGGTGACGATCTCGACATTGGGAGAAATCATTTCCGCCTTGCGGGCAACCATCTGCGCGTCGGCGACGGACGGTCCGATGACGAAGCGTACACGGAAGTTCGGCTTGATCTTCGAGAGGGCCCGCGCGGCCCGCTGAGTCAGGCCTTCCGGATCGCTGCCGCCCATGGTGACGAGCAATGTCGGGCGCGGCGACAGCGCGCGCTGCGGCAACGCCCTTACATCCGTGCCAAGCAGGCTCCATTCCCAGCCGACGCGCGGCGCACACACGGAACCATTCCAGTCGAGCGACATCGCCTGCGGCACCGGCGGATAGTAGGCGACGTCCGCTGCAAGGCGCCGGTTCGATCCGTCGTCGATCACAGCCGTGACCGGAACGCTTGCCGTGATTTCGCACAACTCACGGCCACTCACGCCTTCGCGCATATCGCACACCAGAATGTCGGGGACATGCTGCAGGATCATCTCGTGGACGTTCTCGGCATCGGACGCATCGTCGAGCAGGTGCGCCTCGAAGCCGGCACGGACAATCGGAAGAATCGCGTCTTCGGTTCCGTTGACGGCGAAGACGGCACCGATGCCTTCGCGGTCGCGAAGATTCCGGGCCAACGCAATCATTCGCGTGACGTGGCCTAGACCGAAGCGGCCGCCGCCATCGCAACGAATCAGCGCCATGCCGCCATCCGGCTCGATGGTCTTCTGCTTCACGTGCGCGTTGAGATCGCGCAGCCGCGGCTCGCGTTCCAGCAACAGCAGCAGATCGGCCAGCGATGCCTCACCGGCCCGCGCATCCATGCGTTCGTGAATCACTTCGACAAAGGCGAGGTCGTCCGGCGTGTCGATCGTCAGACGGCCGCTTTTCTTCGCCAGTGGCGGATAGGCAGGAGCCCGCACGATCTTCACGAATCCCGGATGCAGCTTGAAGTACCCGGTGACGTGCTCCTGCGCGATCGTATCGTCACCCGCCTCGGCCATCAGCTTCGCGAGCGCGCGGCGCGAAAACGGGTCCACACCTTCATGCGCCGTGACGGCACCATCCTCCAGCAGGACATAATCGCCGTCCTGCGCGATCAGAGCGCCGGTCAGATGGTCGATGAATCCGGGATCGAGAAACGGCGCATCGGATGAGACGCGAACGATGTAGTCCGCCTTCGTTGTCTCGGCCGCTATGGCAAAGCGCGCCAGCACATCCTCTTCCGGGCCCCGAATGACCTCGATGTCGTGCTCACGCCCGAACTGGACGATGGCGTAATCGCGCAGATTGGTCGTGGTCGCGATCACGATCTGGTCGATCAGTTCGCAGCGCGACAGGCGGCGGATCACGTGCCAGAGCAGCGGTTTCCCGGCGATCGGCTTCAGCACCTTGCCCGGAAAGCGGGTCGAGCCCATGCGGGCCTGGACGATCGCGACGACGCGCGGTTTATCGGGAGTGCTCATGCTGCCTCGGCTTGGAACGTGGCGCGGATGTGTTGCAGCGGGCGCAATCCATCGATCGGATCGGCGCGCCAGTTGCGGTCCGCGAGTTCGGACGGTTGCGGTTCCTTGAATCCTTCGCCATCCGCTGTTTCCGCTTCGCGGATGCGTGCGATGACAGACGCGATCTCGCCCGGCAGCCAGCAATGACCGGCCGCGTATTCGGCGCCCTCGCCGTCGAGATCGAGATGGAATTCCACGACGCTGGCGCCCCAGCGATGAATCGCGCGCTCGATCACGGCAGGACGGCGCGTGTGATCCGACCATCCTGTGTCGCAACCGGTTGCGTGGTGAATGGCTGCAATCGCCGACAGATTCGCTTCGTTCGACGGCGTGGGATAGGCCGAGACGCAATGGAGCAGCACGATATCGGAGGCACCGGCGAATTTCAATCGTGCCGCGGCGGTCCTGATTTCATCCATCGTCGCCATGCCGGTCGACAGAACGACAGGCTTGCCAGTCGCCGCGCAGGCTTCCAGCAACGGCGCATAAAGCAGCTCGTACGACGCGATCTTGTAGAAATCGACGAAGGGCGCGAGTTCGGCGACCGCTTCCAGATAAAACGGCGTGCAGGAGAATGCGACTCCGCGCGCGCGGCACCTCTCGGAGAGGGGTGCCAGATGCGCGACCGGCAATTCCCAATCCTTGCGCGCGCGATGTTTCGCGCTGGCTCTCAAGATCTCCGGCGCGAACAGACGATCGATGCGAAAGAGCTGGAATTTGACGGCATCGCAACCGGCGTCCGCTGCCGCATCGACGAACGCAAGCGCGCGATTCAAATCGCGGCCGTGATTGCTCGATGCTTCGGCAATGAATTTGACCCTGCGCGGCACGCCAAGCCCTCTCCCTGCGCTTAACGTTTTCTATGCCGCCATGGCTAAGGGAGCGTTAACGCCGCGATTTTCCGCCAATTCCGGGCCTGTTCGTAGCGAATTGTTAACGACAGCACCCAAAGATGGTTAGCGGTGTCTTTCCGGGTTTTTCCATGAGCGCAAATCTTGCCGTCGTCCGACGTGCCGAGCCGGACCTCGTTGCCGAGCTCGCCGCCGCCGCGAATTTCGTGCGCAGGCATGCCGTCGCTTCCATCTATCACGCTGGATCGGGTCATCCGGGCGGCGCGCTGTCGTGCGCAGACATTCTCGCCTGCCTGTTCGGCGCCGAGCTGAACATCTGGCCCGATAAGCTCGACGATCCCGACCGCGACCGCTTCGTGCTTTCGAAGGGTCATGCCGCACCGGCACTCTATGCCGCCGCTGCGCACCATGGATTTTGCGATGCCAAGGCCGCGCTGCAGCTGCGCAAGCTCAACAGTCCGTTTCAGGGCCACCCGCATGTACGCGACCTGCCATGGGTGGAAACGAGCACGGGTTCGCTAGGCCAGGGCTTTTCCGTCGCGCTCGGCATGGCGATGGGACTGAAGCTCAAGAAGAGTCCGGCACGCGTTTATGCGCTGCTCGGCGACGGCGAATTGCAGGAAGGCGAAGTGTGGGAGGCTGCGATGTGCGCGGCGCACCACAAGCTTTCCAGTCTCTGCGCCATCATCGACTACAACAAGCTGCAGAGCGACGACCGCAATGCCAACATCATGGGGCTCGAGCCGCTCGCCGACAAATGGCGGGCCTTCGGATGGCATGTCGCGGAGATCGACGGACATGACATCGAGGCGATTCTCGCCGCCCTTCGCGCCGCTTCCAACGAAGTCGACCGGCCTTCGATCATCGTTGCGCACACCATCAAGGGCATGGGCGTGACCTACATGGAGAACATTCCAGCGTGGCACGGCAGCGTGAAGCTCACGCAGCAACAGGCCGAGGAGGCGCTGGCTTTGCTCGGCGCGCGCAGCGCCGAAATTCGGGAGATGCTGAATGTCTAGTGCACCGTCCCTGGTCGGAACGAGCGGCGATTCCCTGCGCGAGGCGTTCGGAAAGTCCCTCACCTCGCTTGCCAATGAATTCAAACAGCTTGTGGTGCTCGATGCCGATATCGCCGGCGGCACCGGCGTGCATCATTTCCGCAAGAGCCATCCCGATCGGTTCCTGCAGTTCGGCATTGCCGAGCAGAACATGATGGCGGCGGCGGGCGGGCTGGCAGCAGTCGGGCTGCTGCCAGTGGTCACGACGTTTGCCGTCTTCTGTCTGCGCGCTGTCGAACAGGCGCGGCTCTCCATCGCCTATGCCAAACGCAACGCGAAGATCGTCGCCAGCCACCCCGGAATCGACGTCGGCCCGGACGGAGGCTCGGCGCAGGCGCTCGAGGATCTCGCGGCGTTTCGCGCCATTCCCGGCATGACGGTGATTTCGCCGGCCGATCCCATTGAAACCGCGCTCGCCACGCGCGCCATTCTGGAATTCGACGGCCCGGTTTACATGCGCACCGGCCGCAGTCCGGCAAAACGGATTTTTGCCGACGACCATCGCTTCGAAATCGGCAAGGGACATATCGTTCGCGACGGCAACGATTTGACGATCGTGGCGTGCGGCGTGGAAGTCGCCCGCGCGCTCGAAGCCGCCGACCTTCTGGAACGCGACGGAATCGCGGCGCGCGTTGTCAATATGGCGACAATCAAGCCGATCGACACGGAACTGCTCGCACGCTGTGCGCAGGAAACCGGCGCTATCGTCACGGCAGAGGATCACAACATCCATGGCGGACTTGGCGGCGCCGTGGCCGAAGCTTTGGCCGCGACATCGCCCTGCCCCATCGAGTTCGTGGGCTTGCGCGACACCTTCGGCGCATCCGGCGAGCCGGACGAACTGGCCGAACATTTCGGCATCTCCGCTCCATTCATCGCGATTGCCGCGAAGCGGGCGCTCGCGCGGAAGCGGCATTGATGCGGCAGAGCAAGCTCGCGCTCGTCACCGGAGCCAGCCGCGGCATCGGCAAGGCGATTGCCACCGCGCTTCTGGAGCGCGGCTATCGAGTCGCCTGCGGCTATCGCGAACATCGCGACGGCGCCGCTACGTTGGAAAAGGAATTCGCCGGCGCCAAGGCCATCGCCATCGATGTGCGCGACCGCAAATCGGTGCGCCGGGCCATTGCCGCTGCGCGCAAGCACTTCAAGCAGCCCATCGACATCGTCGTGAACAATGCCGCCATCGCCGATGAACGGCCGATGGAAGAGATCACTGATGCGCAATGGGATCGCATGCTCGAAACCAATCTGCGCGGGCCGTTCGTGGTGGCGCAGGAGACGCTGCCCGCCATGGTTGAGAACGGCTGGGGCCGCATCGTCAATATCGTGTCGATCGGCGGGCAGTGGGGCGGCATGCGCCAGGTCCACTACGCGGCGGCGAAGGCTGGATTGATCAATTTCACGCAATCGCTGGCGCGGCTTTACTCGGCCAAGGGGATCACCTCCAACGCCGTATCGCCCGGTCTCGTCGGCACCGACATGGCGCAGAAGGAATTGCGCTCCAAGGCCGGCAAGCAGAAGGCGGCGCAGATTCCCGTCGGGCGCATCGCGTATCCGCAGGAGATCGCGGCGGCCGTCGTGTTTCTGTGCTCGGAGGATGCCGCCTACATCACCGGACACACGCTGAACGTCAATGGCGGCATGTACTTCCAATGAGCAAGACGATCCTCATTGTCTCCGGCGGAATCGAAGCGGCGGAAGCCGCGCGCAAGGCGAAGGAGATGGGATTCTATGTCGTCGTCTCCGACCGCGACGTGGAAGCGCCAGGATTTGCGTTCGCCGATTCCTGCATCATCGCCGATGTGTATTCGCCGGAGCAGACAACGGCGGCATCCGAGAGATTCCATCGCAAGGTGCGCCGCATCGACGGCGTGATCTGCGTGGCGGCGGATGCGCCGATGACGGTGGCCGCTGTCGCGCAGCGCCTCGGTCTGCCGGGTATTTCCATGGAAGCCGCGCGCCTTGCCAGCGACAAGCTCGCCATGAAGGAGCGGTTGCT
>DATIYG010000007.1:0-5765 GCA_035517755.1 Rhizomicrobium sp.
TCGCCATGCTCTAGAATACACATTCCGTGTGTATCTTCAAGTGAGGCGTGAGCGTGAAATTGGACCTTCGGCTGGCCACGATGGACGATGTTCCGGTTCTGCGGGATCTGATGAACGTGTCCATCGCCGGATTGCTCCAGCCATTTCTTTCGCCCACGCAGATCGACGCGTCATACGCGGTGATGGGCCTGGACACGCAGTTGATCGAAGACGGAACCTACTTCGTTGTCGAGGACGGCGCCGCCGTCGCCGGCTGCGGCGGCTGGAGCCGCCGCGCGACCTTGTTCGGCGGCGATCATTCGTCGGGCCGCGATGCGGCGCTGCTCGATCCGAAGAAGGATGCCGCGCGGGTTCGGGCGATGTACACGCACCCGGCCTTCGCGCGGCGCGGCGTCGGGCGGATGATCTTGAACGCCAGCGAACGCGCCGCGGCCGCGGAAGGATTCTCGCGCGTCGAGCTTGCGGCGACCGCCGGCGGCGAGCCGCTTTATCTTGCTTGCGGATATGTGCCGGTATCGCGGTTCCAATCCGGCCCGGGCGACATCGTCCCCATGTGCGTGATGACGAAGGCCATTTGACGGAAATCGCGTCTGCCGGGTTTCCCGCCTGAGTTGGCGCTTGATGGACGGGACGGACGTGCGCCCCTAGGGTTCTCGCGAGAACGAAACTCCAGGGGATTGCATGCTTCGCTCATTGTCTGCCGCGTTTGCTGTCGCTGTGGCCGCAACGCAGGCAACTGCCGCCGTCGCGCCGTTTCCGGCGAACTTCCACACGGCCATGATCGCCACCAACGGCACGCATCTCTACGTTCGCAGCGGCGGTCACGGGCCGGCGGTTGTGATGCTGCACGGGTTTGGCGACACGGGCGACATGTGGGCGCCGGTGGCAGCAAAGCTCGCGAAAGATCACACGGTCGTCGTTCCCGATTTGCGCGGCATGGGTCTCTCGGATCATCCCGAAGGCGGTTACACGAAAGCCAATGAAGCGCGCGACATCGCCGGTGTGATGGATGGGCTGAAGATCGGCAAGGCCGATCTCGTCACCCACGACATCGGCAACATGGTCGGTTATGCGCTGGCAGCGCAGTATCCTTCGCGGATCACCAAATGGGTCGTCATCGATGCACCGCTGCCAGGCATCGGCCAGATCTGGCAGGACCAGCTCGTCAATCCGAAAACCTGGCACTTCAATTTTTACGGGCCGGATGAGGAGCGGCTGGTGGCCGGGCGCGAGCGCATCTTCCTCGACCGCTTCTACAACGAGCTTTCCGCGCATCCTCAACGCATCGACGAGGCGACGCGCGCGCACTACGCGGCACTCTATGCGAGGCCGCACGCGATGCACGATGCGTTCGAGCAGTTCAAAGCCTTCCCGCAGGATGGAATCGACAACCGCGCGCTGCTGGCGAAGGGCAAGCTGACGATGCCCATCCTCGCGCTGGGCGCGGAGAAATCCTACGGCCTGACGATGAAGAAAGATCTCGATCAGGTGGCGACGAAGGTGACGGGCGGTGTCGTGCCGGACAGCGGCCACTGGATCATGGAGGAGAATCCGGGCGCCACGACGAAGCTGATCGTGGATTTTCTCGCGAAATAGCCGCGCCGCGTTCGTACGCCGCGTGCCGATCATACCTTGGTATCGATCGGCTCGAAAACGCTTTCACCCGCCGAAATCCTGCGTCAAGGTCCCCCGTGTCCATCTGGGAAGGGGAATTCGCATGGCTGACATTGCAAAGACATCGCGGCGTGGTGTGATCGCGGGCAGCGCCGGCGTCGCGGCTGCAGCCGCGATGAGTGTAGCGGCCGCCGCCGCTCCAAAGACGAAACCGAAAGGATCGACGACCATGACCAGAAAGCAGTCAGGATACGTGACCACCAGGGATGGCGTGGAGATTTTCTACAAGGACTGGGGAAACGGTCAGCCCATCGTGTTCAGCCATGGCTGGCCGCTCAGCGCGGACGACTGGGATCCGAACATGATGTTCTTCCTCGAGCACGGCTATCGCGTGATTGCGCATGACCGGCGCGGCCACGGCCGTTCGACTCAGACCGACACCGGCAACGACATGGATCACTACGCCGCCGACCTTGCCGCGCTCACCGCGCATCTCGACCTGCAGAAGGCCATCCATGTCGGTCATTCCACCGGCGGCGGAGAGGTGGTGCATTACACGGCGCGCTATCCCGAGCGTGTCGCCCGCATCTGCATCATCAGCGCGGTGCCGCCGGTGATGGTGAAGAAGGAGAGCAATCCCGAAGGCACGCCCATCGAAGTGTTCGATCAGTTCCGGCAGCAGAACGCGTTCAACCGGCCGCAATTCTATCTCGATGTGCCGGCCGGCCCGTTCTACAATTTCAACAAGCCCGGTGTGAAAACGATTCCCGGCCTGGTCCAGAACTGGTGGCGGCAGGGCATGATGGGCAGCGTGAAGGCCCACACCGATTGCATCAAGGCGTTTTCCGAAACCGATTTCACCGAAGATCTGAAGAAGATCGCGGTGCCCGCGCTGGTGATGCACAGCAAGGCCGACCAGGTGGTGCCTTATGCGGATTCAGGCCCCAAATCGGCGGCTCTGCTCAAGCACGGCACGCTCAAGACCTACGAGGATTACCCGCACGGCATGATCACGACCCAGCAGGACGTGATCAACGCCGATTTGCTGGCGTGGCTGCGGAGCTGAGAATCGAATCGAACGGGGAGCGCTGGCGCGATCGCGTCGCGTCAGCATTCTCCAAATGGATGGCGGCTGATGGTACCGAATCTGTAAGTTCGGTAACGTTCGAATCGTAGCAGCGCAGTCGGGGCGTCTGGCCATGCGGGATATCTATTTTGCGGGAGCGGTGATCGTGGTTGCCCTGCTGATCGGCGTGGTCACGCTGCACCATCTGTTCGGCTTCTGACCGGCCGGAAACGGCCCAGTTCTTGTCATTTGCCCGCCGCCCCGGAAGCACGCTAGGGTTGTGTCGCAGCGAGATCGGGGGTCGGGAACATGCCGTCGTTTCGGCTCTATCTGAGGGACCGCGGGACGCGGATCGTAGGCCGCTCCGATTTCGAGGCGGACGACGAAACCTCGGCGCTCAAGATCAGCCGCCGCATCGCCGAAGCCTGCTCGGACTCCTGCGCCGACTACGATCTGTGGCGCGACACGCGGAAGATTTCTTCCGCCGCCGCGGCAACCGGCGATGGCGGAACGGATCTGACGGAATCCGAACGGCGCGTGGTGATCGATGCCGAGATCGCGCTCCATGACAGCGCCTGGGCGATCCGCAACAGCAAACACCTGAAGTCGTGCCTCGAAGGCCTGAAGCCGCGCTAGGTCCGGAACTGCCGTCCGGGACGAGTTGCATCGGCTTCGGCAATCAAACCGCTGGTTGCCGAGGGAAGCGGGCCGGCCAAGGCCGGCTTCACCTTGATCTTGTTTGGATGTTTGGGACGCACCATGTGCCGTGCTAGGGTGGGCGAAATTTGGGGGGCGGCGATGGTTTGGGGGCAGGCGCGTCCGCGCGCCGAAGATTCATATCGCGTGAAATCG
Source organism: Rhizomicrobium sp. (assembly GCA_035517755.1). Lineage (GTDB taxonomy): Bacteria > Pseudomonadota > Alphaproteobacteria > Micropepsales > Micropepsaceae > Rhizomicrobium. The sequence continues at coordinate 3,533 of DATIYG010000007.1, forward strand.
TCGAGACGTCGGCCAGGCATCGGCCGTTTGGGTTTCTGTTTTCCGGTCATCGCGCTGGCATGTCTTCCGGCCGCGCCTGCGAGCGCGGGCGGGAACCCCGGCACGTTCACCTACAGGGCGGTGATAACCGAGTTCGGCACGCTCGGCCGCCATGGCGGCGGCGTCGTGTCCTCGGTAGAAGTGAGCACGGGAGTCTATCAGGTCGTTTTCGCCACCAATATAGACGCCTGCACGATCGTGGGCACGGTCGGGCGCGCGACCAAGGCGGGCGGCACGCCCTGGAAGCCAGCCTTCATTTCGGCCGAAGCCCTCGGTGCGAATTCGAACACTGTCGTCGTGCGCACCGCCGACATGCGCGGAAATCCCCACCAGCGCGCCTTCCATCTGCTGATCGCCTGCCAAGTGACGGGGTAGACCCATGTTCTCGAAAAATCTCCTGCTCGCCTGCTGTGCCGCGACCTTGATGTTCGTCCCGGCTGTCGCAGCTCCTGACACGCCGGCGGACGGCTTCATCGTTGTCAATGCGAACGGCGGCGTTGCGCGTGCATCGCAAGGATACGGCGTGTTCAAGTTCGGTACCGGAGCCTATGAGGTCAGCTACACCTCGTCGCTGCACAATTGCGCGTACAGCATCACCGCAGGCAGCAGCGACAACACGGTTCCACCCGAGAGTTTTGCGACGATCGTGGGGCGCCGGGAGAATCAACTTGTCCTGGAAGTCCAGACCTTCGATTCGACCGGCCAGCCGGCCGACGAAGGCTTTCATCTCATCGTACGCTGCTAGGGAGTGGTCGCCATGACCCTGACAAGGATTTCCGCATCTGCCGCCATCCTCGCCATGCTCGCCGCGGCGCCGGCCGCAGCCACCCCCGCGCCACCCTCGGCAGCCGCCAAGGTTGCGGCCGACGGCACCCTGATCTCCGGCATCGGCGTCGGCAACGCATCTCATGTCGGCATTGGAGTCTATGTCGTCAGTTTCACCAACTCCGCCGTTCCCACGTCATGCGCCTACACGGCGAGTGTCGGCGGCACACCGGGTGAAGGAGTGGGACCGAACCTTGTCAATGTCGGCGGCACCGTTCCGAACTTGGTCAGTGTCGGCGGCACTGTCACCCCCGGCAGCGCGACCGGCGACGTGTACGTATACACCTACAGCGCTGCGACGCACGCGCCGGCCGATCTGCCATTCAACATCTATGTTGCCTGCCCTCAGCTGTAGTGACAGCGGGCCAGCAATAACGAGACTGCCGGCCAGCGGCGCGCAGATTATTTCCGCGCCTTCTTCACCGGCGCGCGCAGTTTCCTGCCGCCAATGATTCCTTCGACATAACCGGCAAGGGCTGTCGCCGCGCCACCGGACGACGCCATGTCGGCCAACATCGCTTCGGCATCCGCGCGCGAGATCGCGCCGTCCGCGAGCGCGGCCTTCAACTCCGCGGCGAACGTCTCCGCCTGTTCGATGGTGCGGCCGGCAGCGGTGGCGTGCGCGAAGATGCCCGCCTTGCGTGAACTGCGCTTCGCCATGGATTTCGCCTTTCTGACCGATCGGGAGATTAGGAGATGCGCCTGTGTCTTTGATATCGGCAAATCAGAGGGATGAGTTGTTCGAAGCGCAAATGCGTCGCATGTCGGCGAGAGTAGCGAGTCTTGCAGGGCGCGTTTCACCTTAACTTTTGTTTATGGGGCATGGGGCCGCCAGCCGACATGCTAGGCGCGATCAACAGAGGCATGTCTCTGAAGCCACGACTTGTCCTGCAGCGACATCAAGCAGCTTTTCCGGTCGCTGCAGGACAAGATTTTGGGCGCAACGTTCCAAGACAGAAGTCATCGACCGACTTACCTTTGAGAATCCGAATTGTCCGTCTTGACGACCACCCAGTATTTTGGAGGCAAATCATGATTTGGAAATACAGCGTGCCGCTGGCGCTTGCGCTCGCGGCGGCGGTACCCGCGTTTGGGGCCGCACCGGTTCACAACGCGCCGTCGAAAGTGACCGTCCACAGCGCGCCGGGGGCGCCCAACACCAGCTTCACGGCCGTGGTCAAGGCTTCGGGCCAGCTCGTGCGGGGTGTGGGCGCGACCGGCGCGTCGCAGCCGGAAGGCACCGGCACCTATGAAGTCGATTTCACCAACGACGTGACGACCTGCGCCTATGTCGCGACGGTCGGCGAGCCGAAGAGCAGCGGCTCCGAGCCCGCGGCCTTCATCACGGTCGTCGGACGGTCCGGCGTGC
>DATIYG010000008.1:0-10168 GCA_035517755.1 Rhizomicrobium sp.
TCTGGCGCGCAAGACGTTCGCAAACGTGCCGGAGCCGAAGCATTCGCTGCCGCCGCTGTCCGAAACGCTTGTCGCCATGCGCGATCTGTTCGTGCAGGACTGGAAGAATGTCGAGGCCGGGATTTATCCGTTGCCGGTCGATCTCGCAGCCGAGCTGCGCCGCGCCAGCGTCAGCGCACGCTATCTCGCGGACATTCCGCGCGTGGTCGACCGCCAGAAGCGGCACGGGCACAGCGACGTTCGGAATGGCGGTGGCGACCTTCCGCGCTACTACCGGCAGAATTTCCACTACCAGACCGGCGGATATCTGAGCGATGAATCCGCGCGGCTGTACGACTTTCAGGTCGATGCCCTGTTTGCCGGCACGGCCGATGCCATGCGCCGCCGCGCTTTCATTCCCTTGGCGCGCGCGCTGGCCGCGAAGAGAGCGCCGGTGCTGCTCGATGTCGGCGCCGGCACGGGACGTTTCCTGAAATTCGTCAAATCGGCGCGGCCGGAATGGAAAGCCATCGCACTGGATTTGTCGGAGCCGTATCTGGCGCGGGCAAAGCGCGCGTTGCGCGCGCACGAGGGCGTGGAGTTCGTGAGTGCTCCGGCCGAAGCGATGCCCTTGCCCGATGCGAGCGTGGACGCGGCGGTCAGTATCTTTCTGTTTCACGAATTGCCACCGAAGGTGCGGGCGGCTGTGGCCAAGGAAGTCGCGCGCGTGCTGAAGCCAGGCGGCGTGTTCGTTCTGGCCGACTCCGTCCAGTACGGCGACGCGCCGCAATTCGACGGGCTGATCGAAGTGTTTCCGTCGCTGCTGCACGAACCGTACTATGCAAGCTATGCGAAGGCCGATCTCGAGGCTTTGTTTGCTGCGGCTGGATTGAAGCTCGTCGACACGGACATCGCATATCTCACCAAGATCGCGACGTTCATGAAGCCCGCGAGCCCTCAAAGAAGCCGCGGCTCGTCTTCTTTGGCACGACCTGCACCCAGGCCTCGGTCACGAGCGTCTTGAGTTCGGAACGCCCAAGCTTTTCGATCTCGACATAGCTCCACACGCCACCGACGCCGACCTTGCAGGGCGTGAACACGTCCGGGCGGACCTCGAACAGCATCACCTGATGCTCGCGCTCGAGCTTGAGGATGGTCGTCCTGTCCGGCGGCCACCACAGCGCGAACGTCTTGCCGTTCGCGCGCAACGCCGGCTGCGCCATGAGGTGGAAGAATTCCGCGCCGGGCAGGGCGAGCCCAAATTGCTTTAGATCGGCGTACGTCGCCATCAGGCCTTCGGACTTGTCTCGTTGCCGGTGATGATGGCGGCGCGGATCTGCTCGAGCACGTCGTTCATGCCGCCCGGCGAGTGCGGCAGCAGGATCACCTTGCTGCCGGACGAGATGCCGATGTCCTTCATCGTATCGAAGTATTGCGTCAGCAGGACGAGGTTCAGGACCTCGCGCTCGTTCACGCCGCCGACCTTGTCGGCAAAGGCGGCGATGGATTCGCGCAGGCCATCGATGATGGCGCGGCGCTGCTTGGCGATGCCTTCGCCCTGCAAATGCTTGGATTCCGCTTCGGCCTCGGCGTTCTTCACCACGAGAATCTTGTTCGCTTCACCCTTGGCCGCGGCCGCCACCTGAAGGCGCTGCTGCGTCTGGATCTCGTTCATCGCCGCCTTGACGTTGTCGGCGGGATTGACGTCGGTCACCAGCGCGTTCGGAATCTCGAAGCCGTATTGTTTCATCGAGACGTCGAGTTCGCTTTTCACCGCGGCGCCGACGTCGTCCTTCTTCTCGAACACTTCGTCGAGGTTCATCTTGGGAACCTTGGCGCGCACCACGTCCAGCACATACGATTTGATCTGCTCCACATGGTCCTGAAGCTTGTAGTAGGAATCCGCTTCGCTCCCCAGCACCACGCGGTACTGCACCGCGACGAACAGCTTCACGAAGACGTTGTCGAGCGTCTTGGTTTCGACTTCCACCGGCAATTGCTGCACCCGCAGCGACACGCGCTGCACCACATTCTCGATGTAGGGGAGCTTGAAATTCAGACCCGGCCGGACTGTACGGACATATTTGCCGAAGCGCTCGATGATCGCGGCACTCTGCTGCTGCACCGTGAAGAAACTGCCGAAGATCAGTCCGAGCAGAAAGAATACGAGGACGGCTAGCAAGACAAGTTCGAAGATCTCCATGAAATGCCCCTTCTCCTGTTCGCGTCAGCCCATTTGTGCGCGGTGGCGCAAAGCATGATCGGCGAGCACGCATGCCATCATGGCTTCGCCGACCGGCACCGCGCGGATGCCAACGCAAGGATCATGACGACCCTTCGTCTGGATATCGGTATCGCGGCTTTCGATATCAATGGTCTTCCGTGGACTGAGGATGGACGAGGTGGGCTTGACCGCGAAGCGCACGACGATGGGCTGCCCGCTGGAAATGCCGCCGAGAATTCCGCCGGCGTGATTCGACAGGAATCGCGGAAGCCCTTCATTGCCGGCGCGCATCTCGTCGGAATTCTCTTCGCCGGAGAGCATGGCGGCGGCGAAGCCGTCGCCGATTTCCACGCCCTTCACCGCATTGATGCTCATCATGGCCGACGCGAGATCGGCGTCGAGCTTGCCGTAGACCGGCGCGCCCAGTCCCGCCGGAATGCCGTCCGCCACAACTTCGATCACCGCACCGCACGACGAGCCGTTCTTGCGCACGGCTTCGAGATACTCCGTCCACGGAGCAACCGCCGTCGCATCGGGGCAGAAGAAGGCGTTGCGGCCAACTTCCTCCCAGTCCCAGCGCGCGCGTTCGATCGTCTGTTCGCCCATCTGCACCAGCGCGCCGCGGATGGTCATGCCCGAATACATCTGCGCGAGAATTTTCCGCGCGATCGCGCCGGCCGCCACGCGGCTTGCCGTTTCGCGCGCGCTCTGCCGTCCGCCGCCGCGATAATCGCGTACGCCATACTTCGCCCAATAAGTGTAGTCGGCATGCCCGGGGCGGAACTTGTCGCGGATGTCGGAATAGTCCTTCGGCTTGGCATCCACATTCTCGATGAGAAGCGCAATCGGCGTGCCGGTCGTTACCTGCTGCGGCATCCGCTCGTCCTGGAACACACCCGAGAGAATGCGAACCGTGTCCGGCTCCTTCCTCTGGCTGACGAATTTCGATTGTCCCGGGCGGCGGCGATCCAGCTCCGCCTGAATGTCGGCCTCCACCAGCGGAATGCCGGGCGGGCATCCATCGACGACACATCCAAGCGCGATCCCATGACTTTCCCCGAAGGTCGTCACGCGGAACAGGTGCCCGAATGTGTTGTGGCTCATTCGGATTTCGGGACGGAGATGTCCGGCGCGTCGACCGCCTTCATGCCGACGGCGTGATAGCCGCAATCGACATGCAGTGTTTCGCCGGTCACCGCGCGGCCGAGATCGGACAGCAGGAACAGCGCCGTCGAGCCCACTTCCTCCAAGGTCACCGTGCGGCGCAGCGGAGAATTGTACTCGTTCCACTTGAGGATGTAGCGCGAATCCGAAATGCCGGCGAAGGCGAGCGTCTTGATCGGTCCCGCGGAAATCGCATTGACGCGGATCTGCCGCTTGCCGAGATCTTCGGCCATGTAGCGCACGCTCGCTTCCAGTGCCGCCTTGGCGACGCCCATCACATTGTAATGCGGCATGACTTTTTCGGCGCCGTAATAACTGAGCGTGACCATGCTGCCGCCATTCGTCATCATCTTCTCGGCGCGCTGGGCCACCGCCGTGAACGAGTAGCAGGAGATGTCCATCGTCATGCGGAAGTTCTCGGGCGTGGTGTCGACGTAGCGGCCCTGCAGCTGGTTCTTGTCGGAGAACGCAATGGCGTGGACGAGAAAGTCGAGCGACTTCCATTTCTGGCCGAGCACCGTAAACGCATTGTCGAGCGAACCCTGCTCGGACACGTCGCAATCGATGACCGCGGCGGGATTGAGCTTGGCCACCAGCGGCTCGACGCGCTTCTTGAACAGCTCGCCCTGGTAGGTGAAAGCAAGCTCGGCGCCGGCCTTATGCAACGCCTCGGCAATACCCCAGGCGATGGACCGGTCATTGGCGACCCCCATGACGAGGCCCCTCTTGCCGCTCATCAGTCCGCCTGTGGCCATGGGCTGTTTCCCGCGAGAGTTCGAACCATTCGGCTAAGGCCGAATTCACTGGAAATCAAGGCGTTGGCAACCACGCCTCAGCGAATCCGTGCTAGGATAATGCCAGATCAGGGGAGGGCTTCCATGCGTCCATTCACGCTGCTCGCGGCGATCCTGTTTCTGGCGTTGGCGGCGGTCCATGCCTACCGTTTGTTTGCCGACCATTTCGACATCGTCATCGCCGGGCACGACGTGCCGCTGATGGCGAGTTGGGGATTCCTTGCCGTCGGCCTCGTTCTCGGCCTCATGCTGCTGACCGAGTCGAAATAGCGCGCGATTGCCTGGCTACTTTCCTGGCATGGCCGGTTGGGCTGCGCCGGAGCGCAGTTTCGCGGCCATGTCGCGCAGCCGCGCGGTCAGGGCCGGGACGCTGCCGCCATTCTGCTTCAGGAATCCCGCGAAATCGTCGCGCTGGGCAATGGTGAACCACACACCCTGAACGCTCGCATCGACGATCGAGAATTTTCCGTTCGCGCTCAGCACGCGGAAGCTCACCGAGTCCGGCGGGGCGGAAGGCGACGTGGGATCGGTGATGTTGGCGTTGACGACGAAGTCGGTGTCGGAGCGCTGCACGGACCCGGCGACCTGGATGGCTTGCCCGCCATAGGCGCCGAATTCCGAATCATAATTGGCGATGGCGAATTGCGTGTAGGCATCGAGATAGGCGTTGAGATCGCCGGGCGATACGGACGACGCAGCGGGACCGAGCGCAAAGATCGCCATGCGGTGCAGATCGAGGAGCGCCACCAGGAAATCGCGCAGCTTCGCTTCGCGTGCCGCCGCGTCGAGCGACTTGTCCTTCAGGATGGCGACGGCGCTGTCGGCGCTCTGCTGCACGAACTGCTCGGCGGGTGTTGCCGCATGGGCAGCCGATCCGAACATCAACAGGGAAACAACGGCGACAGCCGCAAGACGCATGGCACGCTCCACGAAACCCACAACGGACAGAATGCTGTCCCTGTCGGGCACGGCTGTAAATGGCGATGACGTTAACGCAGCTTGGCCCGCGGGTCGTAGCTGGCCTTCCACCCTTCCGCGAATTTGTGCAGTTCGGAATCCGGCCTGTCGGGCAGGGCGACGACGAGCGTCACGTAGAGGTCGCCCGCCGCCTCCTTGCCATGCGCCGGGATTCCCTTGCCCTTGAGACGCAGTGTCGAGCCGGAATTCGAATTCGCGGGAATGGTGAGAGCCACCGAGCCGGTGAGCGTGGGCACCGTCGCCTTACCGCCAAGTACGGCTTCCTGAAGGGTCACCGGCAGGTCCATGCGCAGGTCGTTTCCATCGCGCGTGTAGTAGGGATGCGCCGCAACCGACACGTTCAGCAGCACATCGCCGCGCGGTCCGCCGTTCGCCCCTTCGCCACCTTGTCCCTTGAGGCGCACCTGCTGTCCGTCGCGCACGCCGACGGGAATGCGCACATCCACTTCGCGGCCGTCCGGCAAATAGATGCGGCGCGTGCCACCCTTCGCCGCTTCCTCGAAGCTGACCGTCGCGTTGATTTCGTAACTCTCGCCCTGACGGGCCTGCCTGCGGCCGCGCGCCCGTCCGCCCGCGCCGCCGCCGAACAGATCGGCGAAGATGTCTTCGGCGCGAAAGCCTTCTGCGGCTTCGCCGTCCTGCGAGGTCCAGGTGTACTGGTAGCCGCCGGGTCCGGCGCCCTGCTGTCCGCCGAACGGTCCGCCGCCTTCGAATCCATGGGCGCGCGGATCGAAGCCGCGCGCATTGCCGTTGGCGTCGATCTCGCCGCGATCGAATTTGCCGCGCTTCTCCTTGTCGCCGAGAATGTCGTAGGCGGCGCTGATCTCCTGAAACTTCTTCTGCGCGGCCGCGTCGCCGCCCTTGGTGTCGGGGTGATACTTCTTGGCGAGCGAACGGAAGGCCTTCTTGATGTCGGCTTCGCTCGCGGATTTCGAGACGCCAAGAACCTGATACGGATCGGGCATGCATTCTCCTGCCGCGTCCCGTGCATCGAGTCGAGGCCCGGCTACAATATGGGAATTCGTCGAGCGAGGTTAAGGGCTTGGCGGCGGTTCTGAAGCCTTGGCCTTCGCCGCTTCGAGGGCCGAGAGGCGCGCTGCGGCATCCTGCACGCCGCGGCCCGCGGCCTCGGCATAGAGTTCTTCGGCCTTCGCCAGATCCTGCGGCACGACCTTGCCCTCTTCGAACAGCTCGCCGAGGCGATACGCCGCCATTGGGTGATGCGCGGACGCCGCCATCGCCAGCCAGGAAACCGCCGCCTTGGGATCGGCATCGCCGCCTTCGCCGTCGAGCAGCATCTGGCCGAGATCGTATTGCGCCGTGGGAAGTCCGCCATCGGCGGCGCGCTCCAGATAATCGCGCGCGCCTTCCGGATCCTTGTCGGTGCCCTGACCCCTTCGCTTCATCAGCGCGACGTTGCGCATGGCCGCGATATCGTTGTCGTCGGCAAGCGCGAGGAACTCGTTATAGGCCTGCTCGTAATTGCCGGCGTCGTAGTCGGCGGCCGCCTGATCGAACCTGGCCTGATCGTGCGCCAGCGATTGCAGCGTCTCTTGCGCGAACGCAGGCGAGGTCGCGAGACAGAGACCAGCCAGGACAATTGTAACGAACCGCATGCTCCACCATAGCCTGTCGCCGTGAGAGGGTCGATGCGCCGCCGAGGCACCGGAGATTGCTTTGCAACAAGGGCGCCGGGTGATGCCTACCCGGGCGTCGTATCCGCTCCGTTGGACTCGCGGCGCCTGCGCCGCCTGAGGCCGCGTGCGAGCTTTTTCTCTTTGGCCTTGGCTTCTCGGCGCGCTGTCCTGCCGGCGCGTTGCGCGACGCGGGCGGCGGAGGTCGCCTCGGCATGGGTGCCGTCCTGCGGCACCAGTTCGGCGATCTCGGCGAGATTGTGCGCGCGGAACATCTGGAACATGGCGTTGGCGTCCTCGAAATTGCTCTCGCCAATGCAATAGGCCGCTTCGAATGTTTTCATCACGGTGTCGAGCACATAGGATTTCGGGTGGCGCCCATCGTCCTTCCAGGGGTCCATGAATCCGAGCTGCACGAGTTCCATGGACGGGAAGTAGAAGAGCGATTGGCCGACGTCCGGCGCGTTGTCCCGCAGGAACTCGTCCAGCGCGGCGCGGATCACGGCTTTCGAGACCATGTTTGCCGACAGACAGCTGACCGGGCGGAAGGTCGCGGAAAGCGGAACGGGCGACACCGTGAACAACACTCTCGCCTTCGGCACATGCAGACGGATCAGGCGGTAGATCTCCGCAATGCTGGCCTTCGTCTCCGCCACCGACAGCACGCGAAATTTGTGCCGACTGGCATCGAAATGCTCCTCCGGAACGGCGCGCCAGAATGTGCTTCCCGTTTCCTCGTCGTACCAGATCTCCGACAGGCCGAGCGTAATGATGAAGAAGTCGGTGGACAGAAATATGTTGCGGGTCCGGCCGCGGATGTCCTCGTCCAGGTCGAACGTCTCGGCGTCAAACCCGTGCCAGAGATTGTCCGGCGGTCTCTTGTTTTCCAGTGCCCATTCGAACTGACCGAGGATCGCCGGCATGTTCACCATGCCGTCGCCCATGCGCGAGATGTAGACCCCCGGATCGCGCGTGCCCGACAGATCGTAGCCCATGGCGGAAAGATGGCGGGTGATGTTGGCGGCGAAGCAGGAGCCGAACGCCGTCACTCTCGTGTCGCGCGTGATGAAGGGGGCGGAAGGAAGCCAGCCCCTGAGCACATAATCCTGCAGGAAACTCGTGGAGCGATAATCGTCCCGGCGCGGGTTGTAATTGACGATCTCCCCGCGATGGAACGGTCTGCGCCGCGAAGCCTCGTCCTTTGGCGGCGCGGCGTGCATCTTCGACATGGCGCAACCATCCTCTTGCTTCTGCCAGGCGCCGGACAACGATTGGGTTGGGTGAGAGACTATATCGACCGTACCGGCTGCGCCAAGCACCTGCGACGCGATCTTATCAGCTATTGGATGGTTTCCCGTTACAAACGATGCATTGCGCTATCAAAATTGCTAAGACCGGGCGCATGAGCGACATCGGCACACCCATCGACAGCGGCGGCATCGGCGTCGCGCGCGATCCCATGGCGCTGTTCGATGCGTGGATGGAGGAGGCGAAGGCATCCGAGCCCAACGAGGCCAACGCAATGGCCATCGCCACCGCCGATGCGCAAGGCCGCCCCAATGTCCGCATGGTGCTGCTCAAGGAAGCCAACGCCAACGGATTCGTGTTCTTCACCAACTATGAGAGTGCGAAGGGCAGCGAGCTCGCGGCCAATCCGAATGCGGCGTTGTGCTTCCACTGGAAATCGACGGCCAAGCAGGTGCGCGTGCGCGGACCGGTGACGAAAGTCAGCGACGCGGAATCCGATGCCTATTTCGCCACCCGCGCCAAGGACAGCCAGATCGGCGCGTGGGCGAGTGCGCAGTCCCGCCCCATGGAAGGCCGCTTCGCCTGCGAGAAGGAAGTGGCGAAATACGCCGCGAAGTACGCGCTCACAAAAGTCCCGCGCCCGCCGTACTGGGGTGGATTCCGGGTGACGCCGCTGGAGATCGAGTTCTGGCGCAACCGTCCGTTCCGCCTGCATGACCGTCTCGTCTATCGCCGCGCAAACGCGAACGAGCCGTGGCGGACGGAAAGGCTGTTTCCGTGATGGATGCCGCAGCCCCGCGCGCCAACGGAGCTTCGGCCCATGCCGGGCTGATGCAGAAGACCGCGTGGGCCGCGGTCGGCGTCGCGGCCATTCTCATCATCCTGAAGACGGTCGCCTACATCGTCACCGACTCGATCGCGATGATGGCGTCGCTCGCGGATTCCGCGCTCGACATCTTCGCATCGTCGATCAACCTCATCGCCATCCGCTCGGCGCTGACACCGGCGGACGCGGAGCATCGCTTCGGCCACGGCAAGGCCGAGCCGCTTGCCGGCCTGCTGCAGAGCGCCTTCATTTCCGGATCGGTGGCGTTCCTCATCATCGAATCCGTGAGCCGCCTCATCGAGCCGCACAAGATCGAGCAGGGCGGGCTCGCGCTCGGCGTGATGGCCGTGTCGATCGGGCTCACCATTGCGCTGGTGATCTTCCAGCGCTTCACCGTGGCGCGCACCAAATCCGTCGCCATCGGCGCCGACCTGATGCATTACGCCGGCGACCTGCTCACCAATCTCGGCGTCGTCATCGGCGTCGTGCTGTCGACGCAGTTTGGCTGGCTGAAGGCTGATCCCGTCATCGGCATCGTGGTGGCGGTCATCCTGGCGTGGAGCGCCTGGCATGTGCTGCGCCAGAGCTACGATCAGCTGATGGATCGCGAGCTGCCCGATGCCGAGCGCGACCGCATCAAGTCCATCGCACTGGGCAATCCCGCCGTGCTGGCGCTGCACGATCTGCGCACGCGCGCGGCGGGCGTTCACACCTTCATCCAGTTCCACATCGAGCTGGAGCCGTCGATGCCGCTCACCCGCGCCCATGAAGTGAGCGACGAGGTGGAGGCGTCGGTGTGCGCAGCGTTCCCCAATGCCGAGGTGATCATCCACCAGGACCCGGTGGGCCTCGAACGCCCGGCGGGGCTGGCGAGAAGTTAAGGCGCGAATAGCGAATGGCGAATAGCGAGTAGGGAAAACGCCTTAACTATTCGCTATTCGCTACTCGCTAATCGCCCTAATCTCCCGGCATGGCGACCGAGCCCAAACCCAATGAACCCCGCCGCACGCTCATCCTCACCGGCGCGTCGCGCGGCATCGGGCACGCGACCGTCAAGCGGTTCGCGAGCGCCGGCTGGCGCGTCATCACCTGCTCGCGGCATGCGTTCCCGGAGAATTGTCCGTGGGCGGCAGGGCCGGAGGATCACATCCAGGTCGATCTGTCCGATCCGGCCGACACCATGCGCGCCGCCGAAGAGATGCGCGAGCGCCTGACCGACGGCAAGCTGCACGCGCTCGTCAACAACGCAGCGATCAGTCCCAAGGGCGAGGGCGGCTCGCGCCTCAACACCCTCACCACACCGCCCGACCTGTGGCGCCAG
>DATIYG010000009.1:0-2013 GCA_035517755.1 Rhizomicrobium sp.
TCGGGTAGTTTGTAGCCGAACAGTTCCATCAGGAGCCATTCGCGCTCCGCAAGCAGATTGCGCACTTTGGGGCCAAGTCGCGGGTCGTCTTCGAACTGGTCCACGCGCTTGGAAGCGTTCATACGCCATCCGCTTCGAACCGTCTCCATGGCGTCGTCGAGACTGGCGATCGAATTGCGCAGGCGTGTCGTCAACAGGGTTTCCAGATCGGTGTTGAAGCTTTCGTGCCGGATCGTGAACTGCGGAATGGATTTGGCCTTGAAGGCCGCGCGAATTTCATCTCGGCTCTTGCAATCATGCAGGGCCGAGTCCGCATCCGGAAGGGCCAACTCAAGAAACCTGTACGTCTGAAAACCGATAATCTGATGGTAGTCCCTGGGCTCGTAGTCGCGGCGCTTCAGGAGCACGGCGGTGTTGTCGAGATCAAGGACGAATTTCAGCCAACGCCGAAATCCGCGCCAGGTCGAATCGTAGAGGTCCGCATTGCCGCTGCGCTGCACGCGATTGAACGCGCTGCCGCCTTCCTGGCAACCGTAAGAGTACAGGGAGATGTACTGATCGAGCGGGTCGCGCACCGAGATGAAATGAAACTTGTTCGGATCGTAACGCTCGCCCACCGGCTGGTGCTTGGAATGCAGGAGCTCCTTCTCGCTGCTGTGTCTGCTCAGGATGTAGGAGATGAAGCTCGACCCCGTCTTCTGGGTGTCCAGATAAACAAAGGTCTCGAATTCGTGCATTCGTTTTCCCAGCACATGCGCTTCGGCGACGTTCTCGATGGCGCCGGTGTTCGACGGCGCATCATACAGCCTATGTCGAAGCGTGCAGCAAGAGCCAACCGCCTCAACCGGAAAGGAGACGACCGATTTCTTTGGTTAGTGCCATCGTGTCGTCCGTCCGCAGGATCGCCAGCCGCGCGCGGCCGGATGCATCGAAGATGTAGACGGTGTTCGAATGCACGACGTCGTAAGGATGCCCGGTCCAGGCGGGCGTCACCCGATAGACCACACGGTAACGGCGGGCGAGGCGCGCAATCTGGTTGTCCGAGCCGCGCAAGCCGTCGATCTGCGGCGCGAAGGTGCTCACATAGGCCTTGAGGATCGGCAACATGTCGCGGTCGGGATCGACTGTGACGAACAGCACGCGCACGTCGCTGGCGCGTGGGCCCAGGGCCTTCAGCATGGCTGCAAGATTGGCGAGCGTGGTCGGGCACTCGTCGGGGCAGTGCGTGTAGCCGAAATAAAGCGCCACCAGCTTGCCGCGGTAGTCATTCGCCGTGACGGCCGCGCCATCGTTGGCGCGTGTCATCGAGAAGGCGAGGCGTGGCATGGCGCCGGTGATATCCGTCGCGCCGGACGGCGTCTGCCGGCTGCAGGCGCAAAGCATCAGCAGCGCGGCCGCGACAACAATATGGAGCGTTCGTATCCCCATGAGGGCGGGATAGCACGGCCTCCGCGTGCGTCCGTGTGACCAATCGCCTCGCGGGCACAGGTCCTCCCGTTCTCTATAACCCGCGCCATGACGGTTGCGGTCCTCCCGGCACGCTCGAGCGGCATCCGCCGCGAATGGATCGGTTTTGCGGCGATCCTCGCCGTTGGCGCCGCGCTCTACGTCGCCACCACCTGGTTCCCCGCGGACATGCCGTTCATCCTGCCATGGCAGTTCGAGTGGCCGGTGTATCTGGCGACCACACTGTCGCTCGGCTGGTTCTTCATCGGGCTGGGACGTTTGCCGCAAGCCCAGCGGCCCTCGCTGTGGCGGCGCGGCAGCTTCCTCATCGGCACATTGTCCGTGTACGCCGTGTTGCAGACCCATTACGACTACCTCGCGCAGCACATGTTCTTCCTGCACCGCGCGCAGCACCTCATCCTCCACGATATCGGCACATTCCTCATCGCGCTCGGCACGCCGGGCCGCGCCATCTGGGCCGGCATGCCGGACTGGTTGAAGCGGCCGCTGACCGTGTGGCCCATCCGCGCCATCGTCGATGTCATCCAGCATCCGGTCATCGCTCCG
>DATIYG010000010.1:0-8043 GCA_035517755.1 Rhizomicrobium sp.
CCGCCGGAGAGCGGCACGCCGCGATGCGGGCAGATGTCGCGCAACGCAAATGCGCGACCATCCTTCATGCGGCCGATTAGAACCGGCTCGCCCAGCAGCATCTGGCGGCGCAACCCACCTGCACGCAGGCTCGACGACAACGCCGCCATGTACCAGAGGTCGCGCAGGAACAGCGGCGCGTCATGCGCGCCGGCTGCCACGGAGGCTTCGGCGCTCATTTTTTCGGCGCTGGCGTGGCCGGCGCGGGCGGTGCCGCGGGTGCGGGCGGCGATCCGGGCGCCTTCAGCAGGCTGTCGAGCTTCGTCATCAATTGCTGCCCTTTGTAGGACGGCAGCTTATACGCCCAGCCGAGAGTCTTCGCATCGATGGCGCGCGCTTCCTTGCCCGCGGCCGGTTTTCCCGGGCCGGAATTGGCAAATACCGTCGCCCAATAATCCTGCCCCTGCTGAATGATATCGAGTGTGACGTCGAGCCCGTCGAAGGTGCGGGTGACGACGCGCCAGGCGTTGGTGAAGTCGAAATCCTTGGCCGGCTTCACGTCGTCGAAAGTGAGGCCGACGATCGCCGCGCCGACGCCGTCGGCCGACCCCGGATAGGCGAGCTCGCGGCCCGCCGGCATGTCGGCGAGCTTGAAATCGGCCTGGGTCGGCTTGTCGCGGCTGACGGTGTAGGCCGGACTGCCGATCGGCCGCACATCCGTCGACTGGATGCGTTCGCGGCCGATGCCGAGCAGGTTCTTGTCGTACCAGTCATCCGTCGACGTCTTGGGCTCGAACACGCTGCGCGCGAGATAGCTTTGCGTGGAATCCGGCTCGCGCACATACAGCCCCGAACCGCCTTCGGATTCGCCGATGTCTTCGCTCTTGCCGGTGACGACGGAGGCGAGCACGTGACCCTTGTCGTCGGCCAGCGTGATGAGCGTGCCGTCGCCCTTGGGCGGCGTGTCGAGGCCGAGGAAGTGCAGCCAGTCCTTGCGCGCGGTCTTCTCCTCGATGAGTTCGAGGCTCGCCACGCCGATCACAGTCTTGTTCACCTCTTCGAACGAGGCGGGGAAATCGTTGTGCGAGGTCACCACCCAGCCTTTCATCGGCAGGAAGGCGACGTCGATCTTGCCGGTCTTGGACTCGATGTGGATGCGCGCCACTTCGCGTGCGTGATGGGCGAGATCGGGGAACAGGGGATGCGCATGGTACTTCGGCGCCACCTCCGCCGATTGCCGCCACAAAGCGAACACGGCGAGCGCCACCAGCACGAGTGCCACAATGGCCAGCCACATCACATTGCGGCGGCGGGGATCGGAAAGCGTTGCGGTATCGGCCATGGCGTTGCCCCTAGAACGCGATCGCGCGGGCGCGGCGGCGGCGGCGCAGGATGGCAAGGCCGATGGCGAAGGCCGCCACCAGCAACGGCACCAGCGCAATGTTCACGAAGGTGAGGATGTTGCCAAGCCGATCGACGCTGGCGCGCAGATTGTGCTGCACGTCGCGGATCTTCACGCGCGTCTGCGACAGCTCATGCTTGAACTGCTCGATTTCCTTCTGCTGCTCGGCCGTGATGCCGGCGGACGTGGCGCCCTTGCCGGGCTGGGCGCCGGCCTGAAGCTGGCGCAACTGCTCCTGCGTCTGTTGCAGATGGTCCTGGAGGTTCTTCGCCTGCTGCTGGAACTGCGCCTGCGCTTCCTCCTGCAGCTTCTTCACCCGCGTGAACGGGCGGTCGCTTGTCGCGCGCGTGCGCAGCGAGATGAGGTCGCTCGAGCCGGTGAGGTTTTCCACCGCGTTGAGGATGAAGGCGGCGTTGTCGGCGAAGGGTGCTGCGAGCTCCTTGCCGTAGATGTTCTCCACGCGCACCCAGAAGCGGTCGTCGAAGATGTCGCTGTCGGCCATGACGATGACGTTGATGTCACCCTGGCCGATGATGTGCGTGGGTGTTGCCGCAGGCTTCCCGCCGGGCGGCGTTGGCGGCGGCTTCGGCGCGCCTTTTGCGAAGGCTGTCTTCGCCGTGCCGGAAATGCGCGCGGCGATGGTGAAGGGGTGCCCGGTCGGCACGATCTGCGCCATCAGCTGATCGGGCTGCGGCGCGAAGCGGATCGACGCCGCATCGAGCAGCGAGGACTGGCCAGATGATTTCACCAGCGGCGTGAACGTGGTTCCTGCGGCCTTGATCGGGATCAGCGCGCCGACGCTGCCGAGGTTCATCGATTGCAGGTTCGCCGTCACCTGATCGGTCTTGTTGAACTGATCGGCTGTCAGATGCAGCCAGATCGGATAGCGCTGCACCGGATTGCGCGGATCGGCGCTCGTCTGCACGGCTTGCGCGAGATCGCGGTCGCCCACGACCTTGGACGGGTCGTAACCGACGCCCCAGGCCTGCAACAGCTTCGGCAAATCGGAGGATGTCGGCCCGCCGCCCTGGTTAAACGGTCCGCCTCCGCCGGCCTGCGCGGCCAGTTCGGAATTCGGATCCACCAGCACCAGCGCGCGCCCGCCGCCCAGCACGAACTGATCGATGGCGAAGAGTTGCGGATCGCCGAGCTGCGGCGGATGCACGATCAGCAGCACGTCGATGCCGCTGGGGATCGATGTGAAGTTCGGCTGCAGCAGCTGCGTGTCGTAGGTCTGCGCCAGCTCCTGATAGATGATGTAGGGCCGCGCCCGGCCCTGCATGGCCGCCTGGATTCCGCCGGGGCCGAACTGCAATTGCAGGCTCGAGAGGATGCCGATCTTCGGCTTCTTCGGCGTCGACAGGCGGTAGATCAGCGAGGAGATATCGTATTCGAGATAAGGCTCGCGATCCTGGCTGAAGAACGGGATTGTCTCCTTCCCGTCGATCGTGTTGGTGCCGACAAGTCCCAGATAAACGAGATCGCCGCTTTCTGTCGGTGCCCCGGACAGTCCGGCCGCACTCGCTTCGTCTTCCGCCGGCGTGTAGGGCTGCGGATCGATTTCCTCGAGGATGATCTTGCCGCCGGAGAGTGCTGCATATTCGTGCAGCAGATCGCGCACGCGGTTGGCATAGGCATTGATCTGCGCGTAATCCGCCGCCGCCTTCTTCGAGTAGAAGAATTTGAGGTGGATGGGTTCCTGCACCTTGGCAATGATGTCCTTGGTGCCTTGCGCCAGCGTGTACTGCCCGTTCTGCGTGAGATCGAGCCGCGTGGTGGTGAAAGTGGCGTCGGCTGCGATGTTGAGCGCGACGAAGATCACTGCGACGAGCAGGATCGCGACGATGGCGTAGATGCGGCGGGACATTGGCTTCATGGCATCAGCCCGTCCGCTTCAGATCGACGACGACGATGTTCGCCGCCAGGAACAGCGCAATCAGCGAGAAGAAGAAGATCAGGTCGCGCAGATCGATCACGCCCTGCTGGATGGAGGCGAAGTGCGTGAGGAAGCTGAACGACGAGACGGCGCTGACCAACGGGAACGGCGCCCAGGCGCGGAAGAAATCGATCACCAGCGGCGCGCCGGAGATCGTGAACAGGAAGCACACCACCACGCTCACCACGAAGGCGATCACCTGGTTGCTGGTGGTCGCCGAAATGCAGGCGCCGATGGCGAGATAACCGCCCGCCATCAGGAAGCTGCCGATGTAGCTGGCGAGGATCACGCCATTGTCGGGTTGGCCCAGATAATTGACCGTGATCCAGATGGGGAAGGTGAGCGCCAGCGCCACGCCGGTGAAGGCCCAGGCCGCGAGGAATTTTCCCACGACCGTCGCCCACAGCGGCACGGGCAGGGTGAGCAGCAATTCCATCGTTCCGGTGCGGCGCTCTTCCGCCCACAGCCGCATGGCGATCGCCGGGATGAAAAAGAGATAGAGCCACGGGTGATAGGCGAAGAACACGGAGAGATCGGCGATACCGTTGTCGTAGAAGCGGCCGATATAGAAGGTGAAGGCGCCCATCGTGAACAGGAAGATCACGATGAACACATAGGCGAGCGGCGTCGCGAAATAGGCCGCGAATTCGCGGCGGAAGATGGTCCACACCGCGCTCATGCCCGGCTCTCCCGCGCGCGCGCCGCATCATGCGTGGTGATGGCGCGGAACACATCGTCGAGGCGGCCGGCTTCGGCGTAAAGCTCCTTCACGTCCCAATGCTCGGCAACTGCCGTGGCACTGATCTGCTCGATGAGGAGGGCGCCGCCCTTCGGGAATGCCGTAATGCTGACCGTGCCATCTTCCGGCTTGCCCTGTTCGACGCTGGCCACATCGGCCATCGCTTTCAGCCTGGCGGACGCGGCAGCCGCCTTCTCCGGCGGCAGCAGAATCGTCACGGCGTTGTGATGGCGCGAGCGGGCGAGAAGCTGCGCCGGTGTTCCGTCCGCCACCACGCGCCCGCGATCGATGATCACGGCACGCGTGCAGATGGCCTCCACTTCTTCCAAGAGATGCGTCGAAATAATGATCGCCTTGGTGGCCGCCATGGCGCGGATCAGCGTGCGCACGGAATGTTTCTGGTTGGGATCGAGGCCGTCCGTCGGCTCGTCCATGATGAGCACCGGCGGATCGTGCAGGATCGCCTGCGCCACGCCGACGCGCCGCTTGAATCCCTTCGACAGGGTTTCGATGGGCTGATCCAGCACGGCATCGAGCTCGGTCTTCGCCACCGCCGTCGCGATCGCCTTGCTGGCCGCTTCGCCGGCAAAACCACGCGCACGCGCGATGAAGGCGAGGAACTGCCGCGGCGTCATATCGGGATAGGCCGGCGCGCCTTCCGGCAGGTAGCCGATCTCGCGCTGGGCCGCGAGCGTGTCGGTTTCGATGTCGTGGCCGCAGATGCGCACCCGGCCGTCGTCTGCCGCGAGATAGCCCGCCACCATCTTCATCGTGGTGGATTTGCCGGCGCCGTTCGGCCCCAGGAATCCCAGCACTTCGCCCTTGCCGACGCGCAAATCGATCCCCGCGACAGCGGTGATCGGGCCGAAGCGCTTGGTCAAACCGTCGATTTCGATCATTGCCCGGGGGTGCGAGGAGAATTCCTGAAGGCACCGGGATTAGAACAGTCTGGCGAGGCTCGCAAGGCCGGAATCCTTACCGAATTGAGAAGCCTTCACGGATTCGTGCGCCCGCTGTGAAATCGGCTAACTATGCCTTGGGATTGACGTTTTCGACCCCTAAAACCAACTCCCAGAGGCTGGTGATCCCGCGTTCGCCGGCGATTGGAGTTCGCGATGATCGATCCCCGGGCCCTGGTGCGCGCCTTCATCGTCGGCACGGTGCTGCAGATCGTTCTCGTGATCCTGTGCCGCCTGAGCCCGTGGGTCATGCAGCACGCCTTCATGTTCGGCGGCATGATGATCGCGGCGACCGCGGCCTACCTTTACGCGATGGATGTCGGGCGCGGATGGTTTCCCGGTGCGACGGCCGGGGCTGCGATTGGCGGCGCGTGCGGCTTCATCGGGATTGTGGTTGCCGTAACCCTGCACGAAGCCACGCAAGTGGTGATTCCCTACGCCGTTGCGATCTGCGTGCTGACCGGCGCGGTCGGCGGATTGTTCGGGCAGATGGCCGCGAGCTGGCGGGCCTACGAGGAAGAGCAGCGGCGAGGGAAGTAATGCCGGCCGGCGTGAGGGCCCGGAGGAGGGGCTGGGGGGCAAGAACTCCAGGGGCGTCAGCACCGGCCGACCAACGTCATATGGTCCTGAAGCTGGGCGGCAACAAGTGCCAAATGATGAAATTCTGTTGGCAAAGCGTGCAGAATCGTGGCGTGCAGATCACCCCTGACAAACGCGCATTCCTCGCCTCGTTCGTTCGCGTTATGGCCGCCTATAGACCGACAAGGCGCAAGGGTATTGAAGCGCGATTGATTCACGCGGAGGACGCGGAGCTCGCGGAGGATTTTTGGGATCTTTATCTAGGTCCATTTTGACGTTCATTGATTCCATGGCGCGCTTTGCGCGCCAAGATCGCCTTTCGACGTACGGAGAGCTTTCGATATTCCCCCTGGCCGCGTCCCCCGCCTCCGCGCGAGAATTCTCTTTCACGACCCTGACGAGAACCATTCGAGCGCGTCGCGTTCCGTTTTCTTGATCCAGTCGTTCTTGGCGCCGTTGTAGGCGAGCGTGTCGTCGGGATGGAGTGCTGCGGCGCGGAGCTTCTCCGCTTCGTATGCCTTCGCGATGTCCGGATGGGCGCGCAGATAATCGCGGAAGGCCAGATGCCGCGGCAGGCCTTCGGCGCCCTCCGCGTAGCAGTGCAGCTGGACCTTGCGCTTGCCCGTGACCGCATCGGTCAGCGTGCAGTAGCGCCGGCCCAAAAGCCCGAACTCGCCATACCATTTGTAGCCAAGGGCGCGAATCGCGTCTTCCCGCGCATCGAGCGCCGGAAGATCGGTGACGACCGGAATGAGATCGACGATGGGCTTTGCCAGAATGCCCGGAATGGCGGTCGAGCCGATGTGATGCACGGTGATCAGCACATCGCCCAGCGCCGATTTCAGCCGCGCCGATTCCGCTGCCGCAAGGACGGCCCATTCCGGCGAAGGCGGGAAGAGCTCGACGGCGAGTTTGTCCGGCGGCGGATCGATCATGCTCTCCCCCTCCAACAAAAAAAGGCCCCGGCGGAAACCGGGGCCTTTGTCGAAACGCGGCCGATGCTAGCGGCGATTGCCGAGCAGGCGCAGCAGCATCAGGAACAAATTGATGAAGTCGAGGTAGAGCTTCAGCGCGCCGAAGATCGCCTTGCGACCCGTCACGGTGCCGTCATCGTTGGCAACGTAGCTCTCCTTGATCCACTGCGTGTCGTACGCCGTGAGGCCGGTGAAGATGATCACGCCGGCCACCGAAATGACCCATTGCAGCATCGTCGAGTGGACGAAGAAGCCCACGACCGAGGCGATGATGATGCCGATCAGCCCCATGAACAGGAACGAGCCCCAGCCCGACAGGTCGGACTTGGTGGTGTAGCCGTAGAGGCTCATGGCGCCGAACGTCCCTGCCGTGATGAAGAACACCTGCGCAATGCTTGCCGTGGTGTAGATCAGAACGATCGGGAACAGCATCACGCCAACCAAGGCGGCGTAAACGAGAAACGTCAGCCGCGCGGTGCCGACGCTCATGCGGTTGATGCGGAAGCTCAGGAACATGACGAGCCCGAGGGTTCCAAGCACCAACACCCACATCAGCGGTCCAAACAGCGTCGTGCCGATGCTGGTCAGCATGATGCCGTTGCCCAGCTTGGCGACGGCCTGCGACGGATCCGTCGTCACCGCCGCGGCAAACGCCGCGTAGGCCGCCAGACCGGTCACGACCAGCCCCGCGAACATGTAATTGTAGACGCGCAGCATGTAGGCGCGCAGGCCGGCATCGATCGTGGCGACGGTTGCCGGGGCCCTGGCTACGCGATTGTCAAAGTCAGCCATCTGGCAGAATCCTTTCTTGTCCGGCGCACAGCCGGCACGAGTCTAATATCGGGTTTCGCTGTGTCCGGATCAAGGCGTCTCCCGGCCGCCGCGAATCAAGGTTTCGCGACAGTTACGGATTGCGCAACAGCGCCGCGGGCCTTGCCGACAGCGCCGTCCATGCCGCGCCGAGGCCGAAGAGGAGCGTCGCCAATCCGCCGCCGGCCACGGTGAAAAGGGCGGCCTTGAAATCGAACACGAACCGCACATCGAAGACATAGCGCGCCACCAGCCACGCGCCGAGCGTTCCGGCGGCCAGCGCCAGCGCGCCCGTGATGAGTCCGATCAGTCCGTATTCCATGGCGTACACACTTGCGATTCGCGCCCGCGTGGCCCCCAGCACTTTCAGCACCGTCGAGTCATAAATGCGCGCGCGCTGTCCCGCCGCCACGGCGCCCGCCAGCACCAGCAATCCGGCGAGGATGGTGACGAGGCTCGCCGCGCGGATGGCGTCGGCCATCTCCTGCAACAGCCCGCTCACCTGCGCGATGGCGTCCTTCACGCGCACGGTGGAGACATTCTGGAAGCGGTCGGTGACGGCGCGGTACATCGCTTCCTCGTCGCGGTCTGGTACGCGAACGGTGGCAAGGAACGAATGCGGCGCCTTGTCGATCAGGCCAGGCGACAGGATCAGCACGAAATTC
>DATIYG010000011.1:0-16571 GCA_035517755.1 Rhizomicrobium sp.
CGCGCTCAATCCGCTCGAGCCGTGGCATCTGCACACGCAGCAAGTGGTGCGCGCCAGCGACGGAACGCGGCAAGGAATCGGCGTGCTGGAGCAGATTTGCTTCGGTCCTTACGAACCGGCCGGCTTCGAGAGCTTCCTCGACGGCGCGAAGTAAGGGTCACGCGAAGGTTGGCTTGCCATGCGTAGCTCGCGGAAACAGCCCGAGCTTCGCCCTTCGGGCTACGCCCGGCACGCTTCCTCGCTATCGCGAGCGAAGCGTGGTGGAGCTGAGCGGGATCGAACCGCTGACCTCCTCATTGCGAACGAGGCGCTCTCCCAACTGAGCTACAGCCCCAAGCCAAGGCCTGGTGCCCGAGCGGTCGCTTCGGGCGTGGGGCCGGGTTGTAGGGACCGGCCCCGAAGGGTGTCAAGGCACGCGTTCGCCAGCGCCGCCACTGCTTGAATCTAGCGGCGACTAGCTTCCGCCGCTAACGCCGCAACATCGGCATCTGTGAGCGCGGCCAAGTCTTTGTAAGCCGCGTCCGTGATTTTCTTGTCGCCGGTGCCCTCGCCGTGAAGCTCGTAGCCCCCAGACTTAGGGAGAAAAAAGAAATAGAACGGCATGGCCGGATTTCCCGGTGACGTCACAATGACAACGCTTTTCTTGTCGTCACAGCCATACACATTCCACTTTGTCCCACCGTAAGTCTTCTCTATGGGACCGATCTTGCAATTGAGATTGGCGGGCTGGGCAGTCGCAGCGCCCGAACTGGCCAATATCAATGCCGCAACGGCCGTTCGTTGAATCCACATGCGCCCTCCACATGTCGGTCGGAAGCGACAATACGTCCTTTGCTTCGTCATTTGTCCGCGTATGAAACACGCCACACGGTTTTGCCGGCGTCGTCGGCGATCAGGAGGCTGCCGTCCTTCGCCACCAGCAATCCGGCCGGACGTCCGAACACTTTCGCGGGACTCGTCTTGCCGTCCCAGAATCCGGTGACGAAATCGTCGTAGCCGCCAGCCGGCTTGCCGTTCACAAAATGGATGCGCACCACCTTGTAACCGTGCGGATGGCCGGAGTTCCACGAGCCGTGCAGCGAAACGAACGCATCGCCCTTGTAGTCAACGGGAAACTGGCTGCCCTCGTAGAACACAAGGCCAAGCGGTGCGGAATGCGCCTGGAACAGCACGTCCGGAGTCTTCGTCTTCGCCACCACGTCGGGACGCTTGGCGCCGAACGTCGGATCGGGATGCTGGCCGATATAGGCGTAAGGCCAGCCGTAGAAGCCGCCCGGCTCCAGATGCGTCGCGTAATCGGGCGGAAGATCGTCGCCCAGTCCGTCGCGTTCGTTCACGCTGACCCACAATTCGTTCGTGCCGGGACGGAACGCGATGCCGACGGGATTGCGTGTGCCGCTGGCGAAGGTCGACAGCATTCCATCGGCGCCGACCTTCTGCACGCTGGCGCGCGTCGGCGGATCGGTGTCCTCGACGTTCCCGGCGCTGCCGATGGCGAGATAGAGCGTGCCGTCTGGACCGAAGGCGATGTCGCGCGTGGAGTGTCCGTCTTTGCCGCCGAAATCCTGATGCGTGACGCGCTCGCGGACACCCGCCTGCGTGGCGCCGTCCTTGTACGGCAGCTTCCACACGGCATTCATGTCGCCGACATAGAGCGCGCCGTTATGGAAGGCGAGGCCATGCGGCCGCTCGAAGCCTTGCGCGAACGTGTAAGTCTGTTCGGCCTTCGTCGCGCCGCGCAGCAGCAGGATGTTTCCCGATCTCGGATCGGCCAGGAACACGTCGCCGTTCGGCGCCAGCGCCATCCAGCGCGGATCGCCCAGGCCAGTTGCATAGGCGGAAATCGCGAAACCCTTCGGCACCTCAGGAGTCACGCCCTCCGGCCGCGCAACAGTTTCGGACGAATTGTCGACCGCTGGCGTGGCATAGGGCTTGGGCAAGTCCTTCGCGTTGATCTCGTGATGGGTGCCCGGCGTGTCCGCCGCATAGGCCGCCGCCGTGCTGAGGAAGAGGGCCGCGAGAATGGATTTCGGGTTCAAATTCATGGGCTTGGCTCCTTCAGGGGCGGGCAGGGCCAGTGGGCATCAACGGCCAATTTACGCAAACAGGATAAGTCAGTCAGGAACGATTGGAACACCCATGCGATCCTGGCTGCTTCCTTGTGTGCTGAGCGCGGCGTTTGCCGCGATCCCCGCGCGCGCCGACGACGAGGCGAAGCGGCCGGAACACAAGATCACCCAGTCGAAAAGCTTCATCATGGTCGAGCCGTTCTACACGACGTTCTATGACGCCGGGCGGCCTGCCGGTCTGCTGATGGTGGCTGTGGGTCTCGACGTGCCCAACGACGCCTTGCGCAGCGATGTCGATCGCGGCATGCCGCGGCTGCGCGACGATTACCTGCGCAATCTTTCCCTGTTTGCAGCGACGGCGGTGCGACCCGACCGTCAGCCCGATGTCAATGAAATCGCCGGGCGCCTGCAGCGCGTCACCGACCGCGCCCTGCATCGTCCGGGCGCGAAGGTTCTGCTGGCCCAGGTTGCGATCCGCGTGTCGCGCTGACGCGCGCCAGAGCATGCGCGATGGCCACTTGCGCCTGCGGGTGTGAGCCCATCGCCGAATGCGCCGCGGCCACTTCCAGATTCACGCAATGCTCCGATTCGTCCTGCAGGCAGCTGCGCCAATCGACGATGCCGTCACTCTTCGAATAGAGCGCCGTGACGGGAACGAGTGGCGCGCGGACGATCTCGCTTTCGAGATCGAGCGCGGATGGATCGTGCAGCGGCGCCAGAAGTTTCGCGAACGCTTCCAGCGGCGTGGGAATGGGAAACCGGATCGGGCTGCACAAGGTCACGACATGGCTGATCTTGTCGGGATGGCGATGCGCCAGCCCGCGCGCAAACACGCCGCCGAGACTCTGGCCGATGAGGATGATCGGTCGCCCCGCGCCGGCGAACAGCCGCTCCACGGTCTGCTCGAGTTGCGGAATGAGGCCTTTCGTCGGCCCGAGATTGACGGCGACGCCGGCGAATTCCACGCGATAGTCGAGATGGGTGAGGAAATCCTTGAGCCGCAGCATGGTCCAGTCGCCGGCAAGAAATCCCGGGATCAGAAGGACCGTCTGTCCGCCGCCGCGCGGCAGATCGTCGGGATGATGTGCCGGAGCAAACGTGGAGACCGCCGCCTCCACCAGCTCGCGCGCGCAGCTGGCGATGCCGAGACCGGAGTCCGGCGCGGGCGGTATCACGGCCAATCCTGTGGGGGTGTCGGACTTCACGGCTTACGCAACTCCTTACGCAACGCATCACATGGCGGAAATGCCGCCGTCCACCTTCAGCTCCGCACCGGTGACGAATTTCGATTCGTCGCTCGCCAGATACAATACCGCATAGGCAATGTCGTTCGGCTCGCCGATATGGCCCAGGGGAATCTGGCGGGCGAGCTTGGCATAGGCTTCGTCCTTGCCGAAGCGCGCCACCAGCGGATCGAGAATGGGCGTGGCGATGAACACCGGATGCACCGAATTCGACCGGATACCGTAACCCTTCCGCGCGCAATAGAGCGCCACCGATTTCGAAAGATGCCTAACGGCCGCCTTCGCCGAATTG
This sequence comes from Rhizomicrobium sp., assembly GCA_035517755.1. Lineage (GTDB taxonomy): Bacteria > Pseudomonadota > Alphaproteobacteria > Micropepsales > Micropepsaceae > Rhizomicrobium. The sequence continues at coordinate 3,606 of DATIYG010000011.1, forward strand.
TAAGCCGCCATGTTGTGGCCGGCGATGATGCCGGAAATCGACGAGATGTTTACGATGGAGCCGCCCAGTCCGGTTTCCTTCACGCTGCGCGCCATCAGCGGAATGGCGAGCTTGCAGCCGAGGAACACGCCGTCGAGATCGATGGCATGCACGCGCCGCCATTCCTGCAGCGACACGTCTTCCAGATCCTTGGTGAGGCCGATACCGGCGTTGTTGACAAGGACATGAAGGCCGCCGAACGCCTTCTCCGTTTCGTTCAGGGCTTCGACCCAGTCGCTTTCGCTGGTCACATCGTGGCGGATGGCGATGGCCGAACCGCTGCGGCTTTCATTGATGGAGGCCGCCACCTTCTTCGCGCCATCGAGATTGACATCGGTGATCGCCACGCGGCCACCTTCGCGGGCAAGCATGCGTGCCGCCGCTTCGCCCAATCCCTGCGCTCCACCTGTGATGAGCGCAATTTTTCCTTCCACCCGTACGGTCATCGCGAACCTCGCTGTTCTCGCTCCAGAGACCCTAGCAGACGCGACGGGACCATCTCCGCTTCGCCGCCCCTACCCAGAAAATCTATGCCACCTCCCACGTGATCCCACCAGATCAGGATCATCACGGGTTGGCCGGCGGCAGCACTCCCAGCTGCTGATACAGGCCGAGCTTGTCGAAGATCTCCCACTCTTCCACCACCCGGCTGTTCTCGAAGCGGTAGATGATGGTGGAGGCAAGGCGCACCTTTCGGCCCGTCGGCTGAATGTCGCCGAGTGCACCTGTGTGTGTCGCGCGCATCAGCGCGCGGACCGTTACGCGATCACCGCAGGCAATCAGGTCTTCGATCTCGACGTGGCGATCGGGAAAGGCCTTCGCAAATCCCGCGTTGCGCGCCATGTAGGTCGTATGGTCGACAGGCGCACCAGCGACGGTCGTGTCGTGGTAGCGGTAGCCGGGGCCGTGCACCTGCTCGGCGAACGCAACGTTCCCGCGATTGAAGACCTGCTCGTAGAATTTGCGGAGCAGGGCTGCGTTGGTCTCGGGGTCATTCATGGCGCGATGCTGTCCGGCCTAGTTGGAGTCATGATTGGTTGTGAACAGGTCCGGTTGAGCATCCTCCGCTTTCGCCTGGTCAGGTTTGCGGGGCGGACGTGGCGGCGGACTGGTACGCGCGACGGGCGCGATGCTCATGGGATCATCGCAAGGGCGAAGCAACGCCTTCAGTTCCTCGTAGGTCGCCGGCGTCTCACCCAGCCATTTCGGCCAGTCAGCTTCGGCGATGACGGCCGGCATGCGGTCGTGCACCGGCGCGATCAGCGCGTTGGCTGCAACGGTGATGATGGCAAAGGTTTCAAGCGCCGCGCCTTGCTGCGGCCTCCAGCTTGACCAGATGCAGGCGAGCGCAACGGGCTTGCCGTCGTCGGGCCAGATGCGGTGCGGTTCGCGCTTCGTCGCCGTCACGTGCCGCGACTCGAAGAACTCCGACACGATCACAAGGCCGCGGCGCTGCCGGAACGAATCCTTGTAGGCATTGGTGGCGTCGATCGTTTCGCCGCGCGCATGGATGAATTGGCTGCCCGCGCCTGAATCCCTGGCGAAGGGCGGGATCAATCCCCACCGCATCCGCGCGACCTCGCGCCGGCCTTCCGGATCGAGCCGCAGGACGAAGGCATCGCGCATCGGCAATACAATCTCCGCGCGGTCTTCCGGATGGCCAGGAGCCGACAACAATTCGGCGAGGCTCACATATTCGCCCCACGACATCATCTGCGTGAACTTTCCGCACATGAGGTGAAAGATAGGGCGTAAGGGGCGCCAATTCCAGCAAGGGTCAGTGCAATTGCAGGCCGGTTGCGGCTTCCAGCGCGGCGATGGCCTGCGCACCGCTTTCCACCTTGATGGTGTGCATGCCCATGGCGCGGGCCGGCTTCAGGTTCACGCCCAGATCGTCGAGATAGATACAGGCCTGTGGCGCCACCTGAAGCACTTCGCACATCATCGCGTAGATGCGCGGGTCGGGCTTGCGCAGGCCCACCTTCGAGGATTCGATGACGTGATCGAACAGCGTCATCGTCTCCAGCTTGTAGAAGGCCGTGGGTTTGGCGCTCACCTGCAGCGACGGCACATTGTTGGTGATGCAGCCGGTCTTGTATCGCGCCTTGATGCGGACCAGCGCCTCGTGCATTTCGGGGCGCGCTTCGCCGGACAGCAGCGCGATGATTTCCCTGCCTGAGACGTAGTGGCCAACCGCCAGTGCTTCCTCACCAAAGGCACGATCGAATTCATCGATGCCGATCTCGCCGCGCTCGAAGCGGGCCCAGGCGTTCGAGAGATAATTGTTGCCGTTGATCTTCCGGATCAGATCGGGCGGCAGATCGTTGTTGCGCTCGTAGCGCGCGAAAGCTTCGAACGGCGAAGCGGTGAAGACACCGCCGAAATCAAAGATCACCGCTTCAAACATACGACAGCTCCACCGCGTTCGCGAAACAGAAGCAAGCCACGTTCAATGCTGTCAAGGAACGGCGGCCGCGATCCGTTCGCGTTCGTGCTCGGCGACGTCGGCCCAGCGGCGCGGCGCAAAGTGTCCGGCCGCCAGGATCATGTTCGGCGATCCGTCGTCGGCAAGCAGCGGCGCCTCGAAATACTCGGCGACGAGATAGGTTTTCCCGCCCGTGTCGGAACGGCTGAGAAAGCGAAGTGGGGCGCCGGCTTCGAGCGCCGCTTCGAACGCGGCCGACCAGCGTGGCAAGAACTCTCTGGATACGGTTTCGTCGATGAATTTGCCGCTGAGATCGCCCATCACATCCGTGTAGGCGGTGCCCATCAGCCGGACGCGATAGCGCACGTCGCGGCCAGCGACACGCTCATAGATCGCGACATTGCGGATGAGCGACTTCAGCGCGCGCGGATTGAAGTCTGCCCGCCGCGGCAACCGGCCCGCTGCCGCCGCCATCTCCCAGATCGCGATCAGGGGTGCGAAGCGAGGCTCGGAAAACGCCAGGCTGGCATCGCAGAGCGCCGGCCAGCCGCCCGTCCGGGCAGCCGTGTTGAATTTTTCACTCGCCTGATGTGCAGCCCCGCCGGTCATGTCCACGTTGTAAGATTTCGAGCGTCGAGAATTGGTAAACCAATCGGCGGTTGTTGCGCGGTGGAGATAAGTTTGCCAGTGTTTTCCAAAGCTTAGGATACGTATGGACCGCGCAGCAGGGGAATTGGAGAGCGTCCGGATTGAAATCGCTGCCGGCAAGCTGGCCGGGCAGCGTACCGGGAATGTGTTTGCCTTCAAGGGCATTCCCTACGCGGCGCCACCGGTCGGGCCGCTTCGATGGCGCGCGCCGCAGGCGGCCGAGCCCTGGCCGGGCATTCGGGACGCGACGCATTTCGGCCCGATCGCTCCGCAGGCGCCGACCCAGATCGAGATGTTGCTCGGCGGGTCGATGGGCACGCAGTCGGAAGACTGCCTCTATCTGAACGTCTGGACGCCCGGCTGCGACGACGCCAGACGGCCCGTGATGGTGTGGATCCATGGCGGCGCCTTCGTCATCGGCTCGGCCAGCCAGGGCCTCTACAACGGCAGGCATCTGGCGGCACATGACGTTGTCATCGTCACGATCAACTATCGGCTCGGCTCCCTCGGCTTCCTCAACCTGCTCGATGCGACGCAAGGCCAAATCACGTCGACCGGAAGCGAGGGGATTGCCGATCAGATTCTCGCACTGAAATGGGTGAAGGAGAACATCGCCTCATTTGGCGGCGATCCGGAGAATGTCACGATCTTCGGCGAATCGGCCGGCGGCATGAGCGTCGCGGCGCTGCTCGCGATCCCCTCGGCGCGCGGATTGTTTCACAAGGCCATCGTGCAATCCGGCTCGGCGCATATCGGATACGATCGCGAGCGATCGGCAAAAGTGGCGCATACGCTTCTTTCCCAACTGGGCATCGCAACAACCGACGCTGAAAATCTGCGTGCACTTCCGCATCAAGCCCTGATCGATGCGCAAGTCGCGCTGTTCGCCGACAAGGACACCCATCACCTCGGCGACGTGCCGTTCCAGCCGACGATCGATGAGACGCTCATCCCAATGCGGCCGATCGATGCCATTGCCGCCGGATCGGCCAATGGCATTCCCCTTATCGCCGGGACGACGAAGGAAGAGTGGAAGTTGTTCTCGGCGGCGAACCCGCGCCTTCGGTTGATGTCGCGCAGCACGCTCGAGCAGCGCGTGCAGAAGCTGGCGAAGAATGCGGCGCCACAGATGCTCGCCGCCTACGCCGACGGCACGACGTTCGATCGCTTCAATGCGCTGATGACCGATCGCGTGTTCGCGGTGCCGACGGTGCGCCTGCTCGAAGCGCAATCCGCGCATGCGCCTTCCTATGGCTACCGCTTCGACTGGTGTTCCAGGCTGCTTGGCGGCCTCATGGGTTCATGCCATGCGCTTGATCTCGGACATGTGTTCGGCACGTTCAACACGAAGATGGCGGGCGCCTTCTTCGGCAGCGGACCGGCGGCCGAAGCGCTTTCGAATGCCATGATGAGCGCGTGGACGGAATTCGCACGCTCGGGAAATCCGGCCGCCGACGCAGTCCGCGCGTGGCCGCGCTACGATGCGGAGACGCGCGAAGTCCTGATCTTTGGCGACGGCGCGCCGCATGTGGTCGAGCGCCCCAATGAGGCGCGCCGCGCGATCTGGGATGCGCTGCCGGAATATCGGCTAGGGCCCACCTGACAACCTGTGTGCTTGCCCGTCACCCGCCGCTTCGGGCTATTGTTGGAGGCGAAAGCAGGGGCGGACATGACAAAGAAAATTCCGGTGGGCGAGACCATTTCGCGTGCCTATGGCTTTGCGTTCGGCAACATCATCAGCAATTTGGGAGCGATCTGGATTCCCGCATTGGTCCTGTTCGCCTGCTCCTATCTGCTGTTCAGGCCATACGCGATGCGATTGATCCCGGGTGACCCGGACGCGTTGCGGCAGGCAATGCCCTTCTTCCTGCTCGGCCTCCCACTCGCGCTCGTTCTGACCACCAGTCAGATCGCGGCACTGACGAAGGAGGCTCTGGGACTGCGGACGGGGAATCCGTTTCTGCAATTTCCGTTCGGGGCGCCAACCTGGCGACTGCTGGCCGCCTATCTTCTCTTCATGCTCGCCATGATCGTGATCTACGTCGTAGGTGTTATCGTCGCGCTGATCGGCGGAATCGTGCTTGGCATCCTGACGAATGCATTTCCCGCTGACTCCGGCAAAATGATCGTTGCCACGATTGCCGTGTTTTCTGCCTTCGTATTCCTGTGCGCCATCACCTACATCGCCACGCGGCTGTCTTTCCTGCTTGCGCCGGTCTGCATTGCGGAGCAGCGCATCACGCTCGTGCGCGGCTGGGAACTGGCGCGCGGCAATTTCTGGCGGATTTTCCTGGTCCTCCTTGCGGTGCTGATTCCGCTCTTCACTGTGGAGTGCGTGTACATTTACGTCCTCTACGGAGACAGCTTCTTTCCACCTCTCAGTTCGTTCTCGGACCCTCAGGCAATGGCGCAATTCCAGCAGCATCAGCAGCAGGTCACGATAGCCGCAAGCGAACGCCTGCAGCACTACTGGTACTTCACATATTCCATCGGCTTGTTGTTCGTGCTTTTGATCTACGGCTTGTTCGCGGGTCTCAGCGCGTTTGCGTACAAGGCTCTTGCCGAGGACACGCCCGCCGAAGGCAACGCATGACGTTGCGGTTCGAAGGTGGCTGCCATTGCGGCAATCTGAGTTACGTCTTCGAAACGAACGCGAGTCTCGAAGTCCTGGGGCTGCGGGCCTGCATGTGCTCCTTCTGCCGCGCCCATGGCGCGCGCAACACGAGCGATCCCCATGGTGCGATGCGGATCGGCGTGCGCGCGGCCGACAGGCTGGTGCGCTATCGTTTCGGCCTGCGGACGGCGGATTTTCTGCTGTGTGCGAATTGCGGCGTTTACATCGGCGCCTTGCTGCCGGATGGAGAACGCGGTTGGTTCACCGTGAACGTGAATACATTTCGCGAGCCGCCGCCGCTCGATTTTCCGATTGTCCCGCACAATTTCGATTCCGAAGACGCGCAAGGCCGCATCGATCGCCGCAAGGCGCGATGGACACCGGTGACAGCATTCAACGGCTAGGCTTGTCGGGCACGAAAGACGCCAGTGCCTTCGCCACATCCGGCATCAGACTCTGCCAGTCGGCGAATTTCTCCGGATGGAACGCGCGCGTCTTGCGGTACCAGGGATATTCGCCAGTGCCGAGCTGCGGCCAGGCGCACGCGGCCGTGAGGAACCAGGTTTCGGTGCCGACGCTCGCGGAGATGGCCGAGGCGGCGGTGGGTGCTGCAATCATCAGATCAACGGCAGCGGAAAGGGCAGCCGCGCCATCGATGTCGTTCTTGAGATCGAGATCTTCAAAGCGCTGCACGGTGACGCCATACTGCGTACAGGCACGATTCAGCTCTTCGGTACAGTCGCCGTATTGCAGGTTCACAAACGTGACGCCGGGTGTCTTCAGCACTGGACCCCAGTAGTCGAGCGCGCTGTAATATTTGGCACGCTTGGCGCCGAGCATCATCGAACGCCAGCAGATTCCAACGAATGGTCCAGGGCCCAGCGCCTCGAGCCGCTTGCGGTATTCGGCGACACGAACGGGATCGGGAACGAGAAACGCCTTGTGCGGAAAGTCCTCGATGCGCTTGCGCTGGAATCGCAGCGCCGAACCCATGATCGTGTAGAAGTCTGGCTCGCCGTCCTTCACGGCCCACGGGATGAACCGCAATTCCTTGTTGCCGTCGGCATCGATCAGCTTGCGGTCGTCGTAGGCGCCTACCTGGGCATCCGGGAATGAGCGCTGGAACAGCGGCACGAGCCGCGGCTCGACCGCGATCTGCAATTTTCCTTCTGGGCCAACCGCCTCAGCGAGGTCGGGCACGACATTGGCGAACATGAATTCGTCACCCAGGCCCTGCTCGCCGACGACAAGCAGGCGTTTGCCCAGGAGCGGCTCGCCGCTCCAATGCGGCGCCTTGAGCATGTGGTGGACATAGGCACGGAAGCGCGGACTGTTGCGGATTTCGTACTCCGCAAATCCTTCTTCCAGCTCACCGCGATCGATGAGGCAGATGCTGCGCGAATGCGTGCTTTCAATGATTTCGGTCGGATCGGTGGCCAGCTCCAGCGCTTGATCGTACGCGGCCAGCGCGTCGTCGAGCTTCCCGAGATGCATGAAGGCAAAGCCGATGTTGTGCCACAGGCGCGCAAACTTCGGATCGAGCCGAATGGCCTCCCGATAGAAGGTGAGGCTCTCCTCGGGGCGGCCTTCTTCGGCCAGTACAGTGGCCAATGAATTCCACAGGATTGGTTCGCCGGGCATCCGGTAGATTGCAGCGCGCAGCGTGCCGATGGCAATTTCCGGCTCACCCAGATCGCACTGGATGCTGCCGAGATTGTTGTAGCCGAGCGGCGAATCCGGGCAGCGATCGATGAACAGACGGAACATCTTGGCCGCACCGTCGTGCAACTTCATGTTCCAGGCGGTGAGACCCAGATTCAGGAGAAGATCGGGATCGTCGGGATTGAGAGAAAAGGCCCGTTCGTAGGTGACGAGGGCCTTGTGCAGATGACCCATGCGTTCCAGCGACATCGCCAGCACATGGTAGGCCTGCGCGTTGCCGGAATCTGCTTCAGTCGCTTCGTAGGCCAGTTGCCCGGCGCGAACGATATCGCCACGGCGCCAGGTCTTGATGGCGCGGCGCACCAATCCGTTCGATTTCCGGCGTGCCAGCGCGGCATCAACCTGTTCTTCCAGCACTTCCAGCTTGGCAAGCGCCTGAGCATGCGCGCCCTGGCCGGCCAGAACATCGAGCGACGGTTGAACTGCCAGTCGCGCCATGAATTTCCCCCTTCGCCGACCTGCGCATCAAAGGCCAACAGGCTTAATGTCTGGTGAACGCGATCGCTCCGGTTGAAAGGCAATTCTTAAGCATTTGCCACTAGCTTTTGGCCCGGCTCGTGCAATGCACGGTTCGCCTTTGCCAGGCATTTCGAAGGATTTCCGCGATGCCCCTCAAGCTCTCGCTCAAGCCGCAGGAAAAGTTCGTGCTTAACGGCGCGGTGCTCACCAATGGCGACAAGCGCACCAGCCTCGTGCTGCAGAACAAAGCCTGCGTTCTGCGGGAAAAGGACATCATGCAGCCCGAGGATGCGAGCACGCCGGCGCGGCGCATCTACTTCCCGATCATGATGATGTACCTCGATCAGGACGAAGCGGACCGCTACTACGACGAATTTGCGCTCCGGATGACCGAATTCATGGGCGCCATCAGGAACCGCGGGGCGCTGGCCGCCTGCGTGGAGATCAGCCGCGATGTGATGCAGGGCGCCTACTACAAGGCGTTGATGACCTGCAAGAAACTGTTCGAGTTCGAAGGGGAGCGTTTGCAATATGTCTCACACAGCCTACAGAAACACGCAGCGAATTACTGAGGACGCCCGTTCGACCGAGTACCGGCTGTTCGGCCAGGTGACGGGCGCGCTGATCACGGCGCAGAAGACTGGCGCGACCGGCGGCGCGTTGGTCGACGCTATCGACTGGAATCGCAAGCTGTGGCGCACGCTCGCCAGCGATTGCATGGACGATCGCAACCAGCTCCCGGCAGACATCCGCGCCAAGATCATCTCGATCTCGATGTGGGTCCGCAAATATTCGAAATCGGTGACACGCGAAGGCGCCTCGGTTGAACCCCTGATCGAGATCAATCGCACGATCATGCAGGGCCTGCAGGGCGCCGCCTGATTCTGCCATCTTGCAAATTTCAGTCGCAACGAAGCGCCGGCGAAACCGGCGCTTCTTGTTTTGGCAGGACCTGCCGCACGGCAAATCCTGCCTCCCAAGCCGGCAGCTTTAGTCACATAATATGCATGCATATCAATGGCTTATGCCATGACTGGCGGCGGACAAACTGGCATACGGATTGCGCTTCTCCGCTCGGGGCATTGTGCCCAAGCCGGGCAGAAGGCCGGCCGGATTCCAGAATGGACGGAGAAAAAAGATGCTTACCGTAAACACCAACACCGGCGCCATGATTGCGCTGCAATATCTCGACAAGACCAACGCTCAGCTTCAGACCACGCAGAACGCCATCAACACCGGTCTGAAGGTCGCGTCCGCAAAAGATGACGGCGCGACATTTGCCATTGCGCAGGACATGCGCGGCGATGTGGCGGGCTACTCTGCCGTTACCGACAGCCTCAATCGCGGCATGTCCGCGGTCGATGTTGGCCTGTCGGCGGGGCAGTCCATTTCGGACCTTCTGATTCAGATGAAGCAGAAGGCTCTGGCCGCATCGGATCAGTCGCTGGATACGGCTAGCCGCCAGGCGCTCAACGAGGATTTCGCCGCGTTGCGCGATCAGATCTCTGGCATCATCGACAATGCCGTGTTCAACGGTTTCAACCTCATCAACGGTTCGACAACGCAGATCACCGCGCTCGCCTCTTCCGACGGCTCGCGCAAGGTGACGGTGTCGGCCGAGAACATGAGCCTGTCCGGCTCGATCATCACGATCGCGACGACAGCCTCAATCTCCACCCAGGCCAAGGCTTCGACCCTCATCTCGACGATCGAAACCTCTCTGACCAACGTGAACAGCGCGTTGGCCCGGCTTTCGAGCGGAGACAAGAAGTTCTCGGTGCAGGTCGACTTCGTCCAGAAATTGTCCGACACGCTGACCAGCGGCATCGGCAATCTGGTCGACGCCGACATGGCAACCGAAAGTGCCCAGCTGCAGTCGCTTCAGGTCAAGCAGCAACTGGGCGTGCAGGCCCTGTCGATCGCCAACTCGGCGCCGCAGGTCATCCTGTCGCTTTTCCACTAAGCTTCGAAGTCATTCTTCGACGGCGCGGAATTCAGGTTCCGCGCCGTTTTCTTTTTATTAGGCGGCAAATCGTGCCGCGTTCGCCCGGCAGAAATTTCCTTAAGGCGGCAAATCGTGCCGGGCATTTCTCAGCCCCCGGTCAAATTCGCCGGGTCGAATTTGCTGCAAATGCTCCCGATCCATAACTAACAAAATCTTGCCGTCATGCGGCACGCGCATTGCCTGAAGGGCAGCGGGGCAAAATGCCCTTGGAGCAAAAAGCTCGTGTCACGAGCCAGAACGGAGGCTAGCAATGCTTAGCGTCAACACCAATGCGGGCGCCATGGTCGCCCTGCAATACCTCAACAACACCAACGCGCAACTCCAGGCCACCCAGAACGCGATCAACACTGGCCTGAAAGTCGCGTCCGCGAAGGACGACGGCGCCACCTATGCCATCGCCCAGAACATGCGTGGAGATGTCGCCGGATACGGCTCCGTCACCGACAGCCTTAACCGGGCTGGTTCCTCGGTGGACGTTGCTTTGTCGGCAGGCCAGTCGATTTCCGACCTGCTGATCCAGATGAAGGCGAAGGCTTTGGCCGCATCGGATCAGTCGCTGGATACGGCTAGCCGTACGGCGATGAACGAAGACTTCCAGGCGCTGCGCGACCAGATCGCGTCAGTCGTGTCGAACGCCGAGTTCAACGGCTTCAACCTGGTCGACGGTTCGACCCAGCAGATCACCGCGCTGGCGTCCACCGACGGCAGCAAGAGGATCACTGTGGCGGCCGAAGACATGAGCCTGTCCGGCTCCGTCGTGACCGTCGCGACGACGGGTTCGATCTCGACGCAGAGCAAGGCGTCGACGATGATCTCGACGATCGAAACCTCTCTGACGAACGTCAACGCGGCTCTCGCCAAGTTGTCGAGCGGTGCGAAGAAGTTCTCGATCCAGGCCGACTTCGTGCAGGCGTTGTCTAACACGCTGACGGCCGGCATCGGCAACCTGGTCGACGCTGACATGGCGACTGAAAGCGCACAGCTGCAGGCCTTGCAGGTCAAGCAGCAGTTGGGCGTCCAGGCGCTGTCGATCGCGAACAGCGCGCCGTCCATCACACTCTCGCTCTTCCGGTAAGCAACTTGAGACGGGGCCGGCCAGTCCGGCCCCGTTTTCTGTTTCCCGAAGACGAGCGCCGAGCAATCGGCTTCGTCCCCGGGGCGTATCCGGGTAGTCCGGCGTGGGTGTCGCGAAACAAGCGGGGGATGGCAGGCGGGAGTTTACGCCATGGTCGACATCGTTTCAGACGCGGGGGGCGTACGAACGATCAGACGCGTGTCGGAGAACTTCCGCCTGCATCTACCTTCCTATGCCATCGTGCCGCCATCCCGCGGCAGCGGCAACTCTTCCGAGCCCGATCAGGACAACGAACGCGACGGAATGATTCGTGTGCGCCTTGAAGTTCAGGAAGATCGGGACTCTGGCGCGCTCATCTATCGCCTGATCGATCTTAGAAGCGGCGGCCTCATCCGCGAATGGCGCACCGATCAAATCGATGATCTGCGCAAATTCCTGCAGGAAAGCGGCATCCAGCTGCTCGACAAGAAGATCTGAGGCCGCTCCCGTTTGGCCGCCTCCTTTCGGCAAGGTTTGTTGCGAGTTAGCCGAACGGCGTATTGGCGTCGCCAGATTTTTCTGATTGAGTTCTCCGCCCCAGCCCGGAATGGCGATGGTTGCCGAGTTGCGAATTCGTCGCGTTGCCACAAGCGTGGCCGTCATTCTTCTCCATCTTCTGCTGTTGCTGGTGTTGTTGACGACGTTGCGGCCGTCGAACCGCGAACGCGCCGAGGATTTGCGCGAGATTGTCATCCGCATGCTGCCGCAGCCGCGCGAACGCAAGCCCGAGGAGGAATCGCCGATTCCTGAGCCACAGTTTCTTCAGCCCGAGCTGCCGCACGCCATCACGCCCTTGCCCGGTTCAACGGAAGAGACAAGACCTGGTCAGCCCGAAGGCGACATGGGTGCACTCGGCCGCTATCTCTTCAACTGCAGCGGCGCTGCCTACGATCTTCTGTCGCCTCTTGAGAAGGCGCATTGCCTGGGCAATCAGTGGGAGAACAAGGAACCCCCGGTGATGCTGGGCATCGCCAAGCCATCGCCTTTCGATGCGGTCATCGCCAAACGGAATGCGCCGGTGGCCAAGGCGACCCAGCCGTGTCCGGCCGGCCGGCCGGGACCGGATCGCGGCGTCGACTGCTTCAGTTTCCCGCAGAAATTCGCCAATCCCGCCGACCAGTACGCGCACTGAGAGCCGGTGGATGGATTCGCAAAAACGCGAAAGCCGTCTAGGCTGGTTCGAGCATTCGGGGGCTGCCAATGACGACCATTCATCCCGGACGGTTCACCGCCCAACTCACCGAGCCCGTATCGCACGCCCAGACGATCAGGATCGCCGGCGATTGGCGCCGAGATCGTAAGGGCCACCCTTCTCGATGGCGCGTTGGTAGGCAGGGCGCGATTGCAGGTGCCGCATGTAATTCCCCAGCGCCGGATGGTCCTTCAGAAGTCCGCTGGCATTCGCCGCTTCCAGCACGAACACGATCTGGATATCGGCGCCGGTCAGCTCATGGCCGACAATGAATTCGCGGCCCTTCACGGCGCTTTCGATGTAGGCAAAGTGATTGGCGATTTCGCTGTCGACGCGCGGCTTGAGCGGCGCGGCCCCATCGCCCAGGAAACCGAAATAAAGGTGCAGCATCATCGGCAACATCGCCGAGCCTTCCGCGTAGTGCATCCATTCGATGTAGCGGATGTGATCGTGGCTGCCGGCGCGCGGACGCAGACGCCCATTGCCGTACTTGTCGAGGATGTATTCGATGATCGCGCCGGATTCCGCAATCGTGACATCGCCATCGGTGATCACTGGCGACTTGCCCAGCGGATGAACGGCCTTCAGCTCAGGCGGCGCCAGCGGGATGGGACTGAGCCGCTGGTAGTGCACGATTTCGTAGGGCGCGCCCAATTCCTCGAGCAGCCACAAAATCCGTTGCGACCGCGAATTGTTGAGATGATGAACCTTGAGCATCGTGTCCTCCCGACTTCGCTATTCCGATCAT
>DATIYG010000012.1:0-5190 GCA_035517755.1 Rhizomicrobium sp.
GCCGGCATCATCACCGACCGCAGCAAAAGCTTCTACGCCATGTATGTCGACATGGATGAACTGAAGCGCGAAGGCGTGCGCATGGTGGGCGACGACATCGCCGAGGACGGCATCAAGTATCTGCAATCCATCAACGTCGCCGATGTGAGCAGGAGCCGGCAATTGCTGGCCGCGGAATAGCCGTCACACGCCGTTAACGGACGCGTCGCATCCTTTCCGCCAATCCTGCGTTTCCCAGGATGGGACGCGGAGGGGCACGATGCGCCGAAATTCCATCGCCTTGAGCCTGCTTGCTTTTGCCGGGATCGCGGTGACGTGGCCGGCCCGGGCGACCGATGAGCCGGCCCAGGAACGGGGCACCATCACGATCCTGTTCGAGAATGACGTCTTCTACCGCACAGACCGCGACTACACGAATGGCGTCCAGATCGCGTGGACCTCGCCACGGCTCGCCTCGGAGGATTGGGCGTCGAGACTGGCGGCCGCACTGCCAGTGTTCGACTCGGACAACGAAGTGCGCAAGTCCTACGCCATCGGTCAGGACATCTTCACGCCCAGCGACATCTCGCTGAAGGATCCCCCGCTCGATGATCATCCCTATGCGGGCTATCTCTACGGAGCCGTGGGCCTGCTCGGAAAGCGATCGGTGGGCGATGCGCCGGGCAGCGAGTTCGATCAGCTGCAATTGCAGCTCGGCGTGGTCGGGCCGGCCTCGCTCGCCGAAGAGACACAGAAGTTCGTCCATTCGCTCCTGAACGACACCAAGCCGGAAGGCTGGCACACCCAATTGCACAACGAGCCGGCACTGGTTCTCCAATACGAACACATCTGGCGCTATCGTCTGGAGCTGCCGCTGCATCTCGAGCTGCAGGCCGATCCGCATCTCGGCGGCGCCATCGGCAATGTCTATGATTTCGCCAATGCCGGTCTGATGGCGCGCATGGGCTTCAACCTGCCGGACGATTTCGGCCCGCCACGCGTCGATCCCTCGATGCCGGGCTCGTACTTCTTCGAGCCGCGGCCCGACGGGAAGCTCGGCGCTTATCTTTTCGCCGGTGTCGACGGCCGCGCCATCGCCCGAAACATCTTCCTCGACGGCAACACCTGGCAGGTGAGCCGCCATGTCGAGAAGGAGAACTTCGTCGGCGATCTGGATTACGGAGCCGCGGTGGTGTGGGACCGCTTCCGCCTGACCTACACGCACACCTTCCGCACCCGGGAATTCGAGACGCAGCGGGGCGCCGATCAATTCGGCGCAATCAGCCTTTCGTTCCGCTACTGATTTCCGCGCGGCATGCGAGTATAGCAGTGCCATGCGATCGCTCCCCGACATCCTCTACAATTTCCACTGGGTTCTGAAGGGCGAGATCGCGCGTTCGGCGCAGGCCTGGGCCGGATTCCTGAAGCCCTTCCTCAAGCGGCATCGCATCGCCACGGTGATCAATCTGCGCGGGCACAATCCGCGCTGGTCGTGGTGGCACAAGGAGAAGCGCGACTGCGATGCGATCGGTGTGCACCACTACGACGTGAAGCTCAATTCGCGCCGGTTGCCGTCGCGGGCCTTGCTGCTCGACATGCTGGAGGCGTTCGACGACGCCAAACGGCCGATCCTGCTCAAATGCTCGGGCGGGCAGGATCGCACCAGCTTTGCCGCCGCACTTTATCTGCTGCACACGCGCGGGCTGGCAGCGCGGGAAGCAGCCGATGCACAGTTCGCCCGCTGGCCGTATCTGCATCTCCCCAGACGGCAGCAGCGCTGGCTCAAGGCGTTCCTCACCTTTGCCCAGGAAGGCGCCGGAACACAAAAGCTGCGAGAGTGGATCGCCACAACCTATTCTCCGGAAGACTTCAGCGCCTGGCTCGATGCGCGCGGGCTGGGCAGCACATTCAAGGGCCTGCAAGGCCCGCCGCGGATTCCCGCACCGAAGGACAATGCGCGGCACAAGGTTTGAGATCGCACCTGGCGTTGTGTTGTGGCGTGAGGCGCTCGATCGCGAAGTGCAGCGGAACCTGATCGGAGAGATTTTCGATCGCGTTGAAGATGCTCCGTTCTACCGCCCGGTGATGCCGAAATCCGGCAAGCCGTTCTCGGTGGAGGAGACAAATTTCGGTTCGCTTGGGTGGGTGTCGGACATCGACGGCTATCGTTATGCGCCGACGCATCCCGTCACCGGCCGGTTCTGGCCTTCGATCCCACAGACGCTGCTGTCGCTCTGGGACGACGCAACCGGATACCGGGGGCCGCCGGAATGTTGCCTCGTCAATCTCTATCGCGATGGCGCGAAGATGGGGTTGCATCAGGATCGCGACGAAGCGGCCACTGATGCACCGGTGTTGTCAGCGTCGCTCGGTGACGACGCGCTGTTCCGCATCGGCGGCACGACGCGCAAGGGACCAACCCGATCGGTGAAGCTCGTCTCCGGTGATGTGCTGATGTTCGGCGGGCCGTCGCGACTCGCATTTCACGGCATCGATCGTGTCGTCGCGAAAACGTCGACGCTTATTCCGGGCGGCGGGCGTCTCAATCTGACGCTGCGGCGCGTAACCAACCCTGGGTAGTGAAGGCAAAACAAAAAGACGCCCGACCAGGGGGCTGATCGGGCGTCGGTGCGCCGTTACGCGCTGGGTGCCGGGAGGGGATGACCGACACCCTCGGAAAGACGTCGCCCAGCGTGCGAGCGGGGGGGCAGTGCCTGCTGAGCGGTTTTCGTCCTTCCGAGACGTAAACTATGCATCCTTGCCACAGTTTGCAAGTATTTTTTTCGACTGGAAAAAAATGATTTCTTGGTAATGGACTGTTGCGAATTGGCAACATTCCGTCAGCGGTCCGGCAAGGGCACGAATCTCCTGTTGCCCGCCATCCTCAACATAAGATTTGCGCTGCTCCGGTCCAATCACGTTTTGCGAATACCGGCTCGCCGCCGGTTGGCTTTGACGCGCGCCCGCGACGCACCGCATATGGCGCCCATGCCCGCACCCACAAAGCCCGCACGCCCTCGCTTCGATTCGCGCCTGCTCGAAGGCCCGATCGTCCGCTCGCTGTTCGTGCTCGCGGTGCCGATCATGGCCGCCAACATCCTCCAGGTTGCCTACCAGCTGGTGGATGCGTTCTGGGTGGGACGGCTGGGTGCAGCAGCTGTTGCAGCTGTGTCCGTCACGCTGCCGCTCATGTTCGTGCTGGTCGCGGCCGGCATGGGCTTCGCCATCGCCGGTACCACGCTGATCGCGCAATACACCGGCGCCGGCGATCACGACATGGTGGACCACGTCGCCGCGCAGACGCTGCTGACGATTCTCGTCATTTCCATTCTGCTCGCGGCAATTGGATTCGCCGCCGCGCCCTGGCTGCTGCACCGGATGGACGTGGCGCCCGATGTGTACGCCAACGCACTCGCCTTCATACGGGTGATCTTTGCGGCGCTGCCGCTGATGTTCGTTTACGCGATGGCGCAGGCGCTGATGCGAGGCGTGGGCGAAGTGCGGGCGCCGCTCTTCATCGTGGCAACGACGGTCGTCGTCAATTTCATCCTCGATCCCATTCTGATCTTCGGGAAATTCGGCGCGCCGGCCTGGGGTGTTGTCGGCGCGGCGGTTGCAACCGTGATCTCGCAGGCATTGGCGGCGGCCATCGCGCTGCGCCTCCTGTTCGGCGGGCGTTATGGCATCCATGTGCATTGGAAGGACTTCCGACCGGACTTCGCGTTCGTCAGGCGGGCGTTCCTGCTCGGCTATCCCGCGTCCATCGAACAGTCCATGCGCGGCATCGGCATGACGGTGATGACGTTCCTCATCACCACCTTCGGCACGGTGGTGACGGCAAGCTTCGGCGTCGGCACCAACGTCGCCAACGTGGTGGTGATCCCGGCCATGGGATTCTCCATGGCGACGTCGACGCTGGTCGGTCAGAACATCGGTGCCGGCAACGTCGCCCGGGCGGAGCGCGTGGCCCGGCTCTCTGCCCTGATCACCTTCGTAAGCCTTACCGCGATCGGCGTGCTGTGCATCGTGTTCGCGCCGCACATCGTGCGTTTCTTCGTGCCGAAGTCCCCTGCCGTGATCGCAGAAGGCGCCCGCCTCATCCGCATCATGGCGTGGAGCTTCGGGTTCGTGGGACTCCAGTTCGCGCTGCTTGGCGTACTGCGCGCGGCCGGCGAGATGGTGCCAGCCATGATGACGAGCCTCGTCTCACAATGGGTGCTGCAGATTCCGCTGGCCTGGTTCCTGTCGCAGCACACGCCCCTCGGAGCCGACGGATTGTGGTGGGCGATGCCGGCGGCGAACATCGCGACCTCCATTATCGCCGGCTTCCTGTTCCTGCGCGGCACCTGGAAGACCAAGCGGCTGCTGCATCGCCCGACTCTTGTCGAGAAAGAACAGGAAGTGGTCGAGGAGCAGGCGCAGATGGAAGGATCGTTGTAGACTTCACATCTTGCCGTAATCGCGCGCGGTGCGATCGATCGCGGATTTCAGTTTCGCGACGATCTCCTCGATCTCGGCTTCCGTGACGATTAGCGGCGGCGCCAGCACCATCGTGTCGCGGATCGCGCGGGAGATGAGCCCGCTGCCGAAGCAGTAGTTGCGGCAATGCGTGCCGACATCGCCCACATTCGGGAAGAACGCGCGCTTGGATCGGTCCGGCACCAATTCGATGGCCGCCAGCAACCCAATGCCGCGCACTTCGCCGACGATGGGGTGGTTCTCGAACGTCTCATGCAGACGGCGCTGGAGATAGGGACCGATGGAATTCTTCACGCGCGACGGCAGCGCGAGCTTCTCCATCACTTCGAGATTCTTCAGCGCGACGGCGCTCGCCACCGGATGGCCGGAATAGGTGTAGCCATGCACGAGCTCCTCGTTGGCCGTGAGGATGGTTTCGGCCATGCGCTCGCCCAGTGAGATCGCGCTGATCGGCTGGTAGCCAGACGACAGACCCTTCGCCATGGTGAGGACATCGGGATAGATGGCGTAGGTGTGCGAGCCGAACCATTCGCCGGTGCGGCCGAAGCCGGTGATCACTTCGTCGGCGTGCAGCAGCACATCGTATTTGCTGCAGATGCGCTGGACTTCCGGCCAGTAGGTTGCCGGCGGAAAGATCAATCCGCCTGCTCCCTGCACCGGCTCGGCCGAAAACGAGGCGACACGATCCGCACCTAGCTCCAGGATCTTGTCTTCCAGCTTCTTTGCGATGAA
>DATIYG010000013.1:0-5572 GCA_035517755.1 Rhizomicrobium sp.
CCTTTTCGGGAGTTCTGGCGACCGTCAAACCGGCAACTCTTCTTGCAACCAACCGGCCTCTTGCAGCTTGGGCGCGGCGGTCAGGTCGAGAATGAGGTTCTCCAGCACCAGCCGCTTGCTGGGAGGATTGGAGCGCAGCGCTAGGTCGGCGCGCGCCACGCGGCGGATCGCGCTGGTCAGCTCGCGCCGCGACTTGTAACGTCGCGCCTGGCGTATCACGTCTTCGGCCGCAAACGGCGGGATGCGAAAGCCCTGCCACAACGCCTGCCAGAGCGCGCGCGAATCGCGCACGTTGCGTTCGAGGATCACCAGCATCTGGCGAAAGGTCCGCGAGAGCATGTAAAGATGCCCGATGGCCGCATCCTCGCCATCGCCCGCGCTCAAGATCGCGTCGAGCACCGCCAGCGCGCGCGCGGCATCGTGCGCCGAGATCGCGTCGGTCAGCTCATAAAACGAGCGCTGCTTGGCGGCAAGCACCAGCGTCTCGACATCGCCGAGCGTGATGCGTTTCTTCTCGCCGACGAACAGCACCAGCTTCTCAAGCTCATTGGCCACCATCATCATGTCGCCGCCGAGTGAGTCCACCAGCTCGCGCGCGGCATCGCTGTCGAGCTTCACACCCTCGCCGCTCGCGGTCTCGATGGCCCACTTCACCGCGTCGCTCTCTTCCACGCGCGCGAACTCCAGCACCGGGACCATCTCGCCCAGCGTCTCGCGAATGCGCTCATAGCGGTCCTTGTCGGTCAGGTCCATGCGACGCGCGTCGGCCGGGATGCTGATGTGGTCGGCAACGAAGATGAGCAGCGCGTCGGGATTGGGATCCTTGAAGTAATCTTTGATCGCGTTGAACTCTTCGTCATGTTTGCCGCGGCCGTAAAGGCTCTTGATGCCGCGAATGAAGAAGATCTGGAAGGGCGCCATCAGCGACGGCGTGCGCGCGCGGTCCAGCACCTCGCGCAACTCGGTCTCGCTCAGGTCGAAATCATAAAGGCTCAGCTCGCGCACTTCGGCGGGCACCAGGTGCTGAAGGATGGCTTCGCGGCAGCGCTTGCGAAAGAACGCTTCATCGCCTATGAAGACGTATCCTGGCGCGAGCTTGCGCTCCTTCACTGCCGCGACGAAACGGTCCGACGCCGCAAAGCTGCGCATCTAGAACGCCTCCAGGATGTCGGCGACCAGCGTCTTGGCAAAGCTGTTGGCGACGCGCTGCACCGCCGGCCCGGCTTCCTCGAAGAACGTGCGGGCGTCGGTCGATTCTTCATACTGCTCGCGATAGAGGAAGTTGGGATTGCTCCACAACACCTTGCCGTCCTTGTCCTTCAAGCTCGCGCTCAATCCGACGGCCACCATCGAGGACGCGATGCGTTCGGTTTGCGGGTCATAGGTAAGCGGCGCGATGAAGACCTGGGTGATGTTGCCCGACAAGGTGGCGTCGGCGGTGCCGTCGTTGGTGGTGACCACGCGATAGTTGGTGCGCGTGCGCAACTCGCGCACCACCGCTTCAGTAAGCGTCTGGCCAAGACGATAGCTTTGCGAGTTGTTGACGATGGTGGGAACGTAAATGGTGTGCAGGTCGGAGGGCAGACGCACCGCCGTCCCGGACGAGGTGTGATAGCCGCAGCCGCAACCAAGCAGCAAGCACGCCACGACTATAACGGTCGCGAATCGCAGCCGGTATCCGGCGGACATTTTCATTGCACCGTGCCTCGCGGCCGCGAGGCGATCATGCTCTCGGCGCACTCCACCGCCGACAGGGCGGCTATCCGCAGGTTGTCGGTGGCGGCCCACAGCCAGAAGCCGCGTGGGTTTTGCGCGTCGCGACGGACGAACACCTGGATCTGCTCTTGTCCGGCGGCATTCACGTTGCTGGGTGACTCCTCCGCACCTTGCAAGACGTCAACATGCTCGCCGGAGATGGCGGCGACCAGTTCCTCCTGTTGCGCGGCGCTGTCCAAATCAAGGTAAAGCGAAAAGGCGTGCCCATGAAAGATGGGCGCTTGCAGCAGCATCAGCGAAGGTACCTGCAAGCGGTCGTGCACGATGCTGCGAAAATGGCGTCGAATGCGCTCTTCGACCGTGGACAGCGGCGGGGTCGCGCGTTCGCCATAGCGATCGACGACGTTGAACGCCACCTGCGCGTCGAAGACGCCCTTAGGCAGTTGCTGGAACGAAAGCAGGTTCACTGTTTGCTCGTGCAGTTCGTCCATGCCGCGGCGGCCGTGTTCCGACGCCGGTTCCAGGACGGTGGCGATGGCGCGCGTAATCTTGCCAACTTTTTGCGCCCGGAGCAGCAGCAGCGCGAGCACAATCGCAGCGGGATGCGCCACAACTACCGGCGCGTCGATGAAGTCGATTTTGGTGGTAGCGCCCAGTTCCCGCTCAATCCAGGGCGCACGCAGGAGCACACCATCCTCGCTTTCGAGCGCGTAGGACAAATCGATGATGTCGCTGCCGGCTTTGCGCGCCATCTTCCAGGTATTCCGGGTGAAGCTCTCGTCCGATGCGAAGAAGGTGAAGTCAACGTTCTCCAGGTGCTCGGGCAGTACGCTCTGGATGAAGGTCGGTTCCTCGCCCACGGCCTGGAGTTGGCCCAGAGACTCTTCGTCATCGAGCAGACGAACGTCGGTCGAGGGGAAGTTGCGGTCGCTCAGGACTTCTTTCAGCTCGCGGCCTTTCAGTGTTGCCGCGCCTATGATGGCGACAAGAAACATACCGCCCCAATGTCCTCCGTCGCTGCGCGCGGAAGGTTGATTCGTTTCGTTTTTCATCGGGCGTGCCAAGCCTCGTCTTGCGGCGGTGGTGGCGGCAGGCTCGGCCGTCGAAACACGAAGGAAAGCCGCGCCAGCACTCCGGAAAGAATGTAGATCAGCGCCAGGGCGAACAACACATACTGCGACGAAAACGCGATTAGCAGGATCGTTGCGCCCATGACAATGATCCAGCGGAAATTTTGCGGCTGGCGGAGGTTGATTCCTTTCAGACTGAAGAAGCGCCAGGTGCTGACCATGAGAAACGAGAGGGCGAAAACGAAGACGCCCCAGCCAATGGAGAGCCACCAAATCTGTAGCGGATTCCCGCGTACCAGATGCACGACCGCAGCGACCGAGCCGGCGCCGGCAGGGATGGGCATGCCTACGAAATACTTGCGTCCCGGGCGTCCCGGGTTCGATGGCTGCGGGTTGACTTGAATATTGAAGCGCGCCAGGCGCGAAGCGCCTGCCAGGAGGAAGACGAAGGTTGCGATGGCGCCCAGTTGCAGGACGCGCACTCGCAAGTCGTGGTCCATCTCCGGTGGCAGCATCCGGAAGCCCCAGGTCAGCGCCAGCACGGCGGGAGCGACGCCGAAGGCGATTACGTCAGCCAGCGAATCCAGTTCGCGGCCGAAGGCGCTGGCCGTGTTGGTCAAGCGCGCGATGCCGCCATCAAAGAAGTCCAGAACGATCGCGATGCCGATGGCCTTGGCAGCCTGATCGAAGTGCCACGGATCAGCCGCCGTGCCTTGCATGGTCTGCGAGATGGCGTAATAGCCGGCCGCCATGTTGCCCGCGGTGAACATGGAGGGCAGCAGAAACAGCCCCCGGCGCACGCGACGCGGGGACGGCTGTAGCTCGCCTTGCTGATAGGGACGGTTCATCGCACCTCGGCTAGATCGCGCAACGGTGTTGTCATGGCAAGCGGCTGTGCTATAGCGAGCACGGTTGAGCCGCCCTTTACGCGGTCGCCAACCCTCACCTTCATGGCAGCGCCGCCGGCGAAGATTATATCCGTGCGTGAGCCGAACTTGATAAGCCCGACCCGCTCGCCGCGCTGGACCGTGTCGCCCACCTTCTTGGTGAAGACGATGCGGCGCGCCAGCAGCCCGGCAATCTGCTTCAGCACGACCGGCCCGATCTCGCTTCGAATCGTGACTATGTTCTGCTCGTTCACGTCGGCACAGGTGGGATCCATTGCGTTGCGAAACTTGCCTTTGTAGTACTGAACGGTCTCGATCACGCCGCCGACGGGCGAGCGGTTCACGTGCACGTCAAAGACGTTCAGGAAGATGCTGATATGCGTCTGCTTCTGGCCGTTCTCTTCGACGACGGAGATGCTGGTCACCTTGCCGTCCGCCGGGGAGACGACCGCGCCGGCAATAGCCGGAATGGCGCGCTCGGGATCGCGAAAGAACCAGAGGAAAAACGCCGCGAGGAGCAACGGAATGGCGGCCAGCGCAGGCACGGTGAGCCATGCCACCAGCGCGGCAGCCGCAATTAGCGCTAATCCGTAGTAGATGCCGTCGCGAACCATGAATGATTCGATTATAGAAGAGGGTGGCAGTGCTCTCCGAGATGTTCTTTTCCCTCTTCCTCCCGCATAATCGTGCTATCGCCCCCACTCCCGCAACTCGCATCGATACTCGGGCCGAGTCGCCAACGGATGCGCGGCTCAGCCGCATCGTCCGTCTGCTGAGTGACAACGCTACCGTCGTCATCAGCGGACAGCGCATTGCCGAAGAACTGGGCTGCTCGCGTTCCGAGGTATGGCGGGCAGTAGAATACTTGCGCCGGCTCGGCGTCCAGATCACCGGACACCCCGCAACCGGATATCAGCTCATGTCGGTCCCCGATCTCCTGCTTCCGGATGCGCTCAGTCCGCTGGTGAGCGGCACGATTTTCGCCTCGCACATTCGCCACTACTTCAGCATCGGCTCGACGAACGTCGCCGCGATGCACGCGGCCGCCGAGGGCGCGCCGGAAGGTGCGGTCTTTCTGGCCGAAGAGCAGACCGCCGGGCGTGGCCGCGGCGATCACACCTGGGATTCGGCGCAATCGGTCGGCATTTATTGCTCGGTCGTGCTGCGCCCGCTGATGTCGCCGCTGGACGCGCTGTTCCTCTCGCTGATGGCCGGCATCGCCGTGGCGGAAGCCGTCGAGCAGACGACAGGGATGGCTCCCGACTTGCGCTGGCCCAACGACGTGCTGCTGAACGGCCGCAAATTCTGCGGCGTCCTCACCGAGATGAACGCCGAGCCGACGCGCGTGCGCTATGTCGTCATCGGCATCGGCGTCAACGTGAACCACACCGCGATGCCGCCGGAGCTCGAGCACATCGCAACTTCCCTGAGGATCGAGAGCGGGCGCGAGTGGTCGCGCGTGGAGCTCACCGGCGCTCTGCTAAAATCGCTCGACAGTCAGTACCGGAAGCTGGCCGAAGGGCGCCCCGAAGCGCAGCGGACGATCATTCGCGCCTTCGAAGAAGGCTCGTCGTTCGCGCGCGCGCGCCACGTCGAGGTAGATGAAGACGCCGGCAAGTACAGCGGCGTCACCGAAGGACTGGATCGGCGCGGCTTCCTGCTGGTGCGCACCGATGACGGCGTACGAACGGTTTTGTCCGGTTCGGTGCGCGCGCTGGACGGGAAATAGCCCATGCTCCTAGTGGTCGATGTCGGCAACACCAACACGGTGCTCGGGGTTTTCGCGGCGCAAGAAGGGGAGCGCTATGGGCCGCTGATTGCGCACTGGCGCGTCTCGACAACCAAAACCCAAACCGTCGACGAATATGGCGTGCTGTTTCGCAATCTGTTTGCGATGAA
>DATIYG010000014.1:0-6405 GCA_035517755.1 Rhizomicrobium sp.
GCTGCGGTCGATCACGCCGACCGGCAGATCGAACACGAGATCGACCAGCCGCGGTCCCGCCACATGCGCGATCAGCTTCTCGAGCTTCGGGCCCACGCCGGGAAGCGTTCGCGTTTCGGCAAACAGGGGAAAGAGAATCGAGGGACGCATTGGTTGCGAGAATAAAGATTCCCTCTCCCCCACGCATGTGGGGGAGAGGGTTAGGGTGAGGGGGTATCAGGCAACGACAAAAGATCAGATGCACGGGTGTGTAGCGGTAGTATTTCTGGTTCCTCGCCTCCGAGGCCAACGTCCAACGCCCTCTCACCCCAACCCTCTCCCCCGCTTCGCGGGGGCGAGGGAGGTTTTATTGGTGAACGTGAGTCGCTATATCCATCGGCCATGACGAATGCCGAAAACGGTGGCTCTTCGGAGACCCGCCGCAAACAGCTATTGTTCCGCTGCCAGCGGCGCGGGTTCAAGGAGCTCGATCTCATCTTCGGCGCCTTCGCGTCCGTGCATCTGAATGGGCTCAGCGAAGCGGAACTCGGCCAGCTCGATGCGCTCCTGAATGCGCCGGACGACGATGTGTATGCCTGGCTGCGCGGCGATCTGCCGGTGCCGGACGTTTATGCCACTTCCGTGTTCGAGAAGCTGAAGGCGATGTGCCAGCGCGAGGCGCCCAAGTGGAACGTCTGACCTACATCGCGAAACATCCGGGCCGCTTCGCGGTGACCGGCGCGCCGGCCGGCTACGATGCCTATCTTGCGGCGGAGGCAGCGCGGCGACGCAAGGGCCTCGTGCTGTTCGTGGCCTCGGACGATGCGGCGGAGCGCAGCGCCGTGGACGCGCTCGCCTTTTTCGCGCCGGACATTGCCGTGCTGCCGTTCCCGGCATGGGACTGCCTGCCATACGACCGCATGTCGCCCAAGCCGGACATCGAGTCGCAACGGCTGGCAACGCTCTCCGCGCTGGCGCGGCGCAAGGCGGACGACAGCGCCGCGATCGTCGTCACCAATGTCAATGCTATGTTGCAGCGCGTGCCGCCGCGCGAAGCCATTGCCGAAGCGCAGTTCCATGCTCGCGTCGGCAATACGGTCGATCATGACAGACTGGTGCGCTTCCTCACGCGTCACGGCTATGTGCGCGCCAGCACGGTGCGCGAGCCGGGCGATTTCGCGTTGCGCGGCGGCATCATCGATCTGTGGCCGCCGGGAACCGACGAACCGCTGCGGCTCGACTTCTTCGGTTCGACTCTCGATGCGGTGCGCAAATTCGACGCGGAGACCCAGCTCTCCACCGATCAGGTGTCGGAGATCGAGCTGCTGCCGGCCAGCGAAGTGCCGCTCGACAAGGAGACGATCAGCCGGTTCCGCTCAGGCTATGTCGCGCAATTCGGCCCGGCTTCGGACGATCCGCTCTACGAAGCGGTGAGCGAAGGCCGCCAGCATCCGGGTATGCAGCATTGGCTGCCGCTGTTCTATGACCACCTCGAGACGCTGTTCGATTATGTGGGTCGGCCGCTGGTGATGCTGTCGCATCAGGCGGACGACGCGAAGACGGCGCGGCTGGAATCCATCGCCGACTATTACGAAACGCGGCGGCAATTCCTCAGCGAGAAGCGCGAAGGCAAGGAGAATGTCGCCGCCGTTCCGTACAAGCCGCTGCCGCCGGATCAGCTGTATCTCGCGGCCGACGAATGGGACGCAGCAATGGCGTCCCGCGAGGTGCGCGACCTGTCGCCGTTCCACGCGCCCGAGTCGACGAAGAGTGTCGACGCAGGCGGCAAGCAGGGCCGCGACTTTGCGCCGGAGCGGGCGCAGGGCCGCGTGAACGTGTTCGAAGCGGCGGCGGCGCATGCGAAGGAATTGCAAGCACAGAAGAAGCGCGTGCTGATCGCCGCGTGGAGCGAGGGTTCGGCCGAGCGATTGGGCGGCGTGCTGTCCGATCACGGCCTGCCCGCCATGCGCGCCATTGCGACATTCGAGGAATCCCACAAGCTGCATGGCCATGCGGTCGGCGTCGCGATTGTGGGGATCGAACGCGGCTTCGAGGCGCCGGACTTCGCCATCATCTCCGAGCAGGACATCCTCGGCGACCGCATGGTGCAGGCGCGCAAGAGCAAGCGCGCGCAGAACTTCCTCCAGGAAGCCTCGAGTCTGGCGCCAGGCGATCTTGTCACGCACATCGATCACGGCGTCGGCCGCTATGTCGGCTTGCAGACGATCGATGTCGCCGGCGCGCCGCACGACTGTCTCGAACTGGTCTACGACGGCGGCAAGCTGTTCCTGCCCGTCGAGAACATCGAGCTGCTGACGCGCTACGGCGCCGACGAAGGCAATGCGCAGCTCGATCGCCTTGGCGGCGCGGGCTGGCAGCAGCGCAAAGCGAAGATGAAGAGCCGTGTGCGCGAGATCGCGGCCGAGCTCATCCGCATCGCTGCGGCGCGCAAGCTGAAGACGCTCGAGCCGCTCGACACGCCGCAAGGCCTGTACGACGAGTTCTGCGCGCGCTTCCCCTATCAGGAGACGGAGGATCAGGAGAAGGCGATCGCCGAGACCATCGAGGACCTTGCGCGCGGCACGCCGATGGATCGGCTCGTCTGCGGCGATGTCGGGTTCGGCAAGACGGAAGTGGCCTTGCGTGCGGCGTTCGTGGCCGCGATGTCCGGTTTGCAGGTGGCGGTGGTGGTGCCGACGACCTTGCTGGCGCGCCAGCACTTCAGGACGTTCAGCGAGCGCTTCAGCGGATTTCCGGTGAAGATTCGCCAGCTGTCCCGGTTTGTCGATGCCAGGGATGCGAAAGAAACCAAGGCGGGGCTTGCCAGCGGCGATATCGACATCGTCATCGGTACACACGCATTGTTGGCGAAGGGCATTGAGTTCCGCAATCTCGGCCTCGTCATCGTCGACGAGGAGCAGCATTTCGGTGTGGCGCACAAGGAGCGGCTGAAGGCGCTGAAGGCGGACGTGCATGTGCTGACGCTGACCGCCACGCCCATCCCGCGCACCTTGCAGCTGGCGCTCACCGGCGTGCGTGACCTGTCGCTGATCGCAACGCCGCCGATCGATCGCCTGGCGGTGCGCACCTTCGTCACCCAGTTCGATCCGCTGGTCATTCGCGAAGCGCTGCTGCGCGAGCACTACCGCGGCGGCCAGAGCTTCTATGTCTGTCCGCGCATCAAGGATCTGCGCGAGACGGAGGAATTCCTGCGCGAGACCGTGCCGGAGGTGAAGATCGCCGTTGGCCACGGCCAGATGGCGGCGCATCAGCTGGAAGACGTGATGACGGCGTTTTACGACGGCAAGGTGGATGTGCTGGTCTCCACCAACATCGTGGAGTCCGGCCTCGATATCCCGACGGCCAACACGCTCATCGTGCATCGCGCCGATCGCTTCGGCCTGTCGCAGCTCTACCAGTTGCGCGGGCGCATCGGGCGTTCCAAGAGCCGCGCCTACGCCTACCTCACCACGCCGGCGAACCAGAAGCTTACGGAGACGGCGGATCGCCGCCTTCAGGTGCTGCAGTCGCTCGATCAGCTGGGCGCGGGCTTCAGCGTGGCGAGCCACGACATGGATATCCGCGGCGCCGGCAATCTGCTCGGCGAGGAGCAGTCCGGCCATGTGCGCGAAGTCGGCATCGAGCTCTATCAGGAGATGCTGGAGGAAGCCGTGGCGCAATTGCGCTCCGGCGTCACTGACACCGAAGCGCCGGACCAGTGGTCGCCGCAGATCAATATCGGTACCAGCGTTCTCATCCCGGAGGATTACGTTTCCGACCTCAACGTCCGCATGGCACTCTACCGCCGCCTTGCCACACTTGAAGACGCGGGCGATATCGAGCGCTTCGCGGCCGAGCTGATCGACCGCTTCGGGGCGCTGCCGGAGGAAGTGCAGCACCTGCTCGAGATCGTCGCCATCAAGCATCTGTGCCGCGCCGCCATGGTGGAGAAGATCGAGGCGGGGCCGAAGGGCGCCATCCTTTCCTTCCGCAACCAGACCTTTCCCAATCCCGGTGCGCTGGTGCGGCTCATCCACGCCCATCCTTCCGTGATGAAGGTGCGGCCGGATCAGAAGGTCGTGGTGTCGCGTGACTGGCCGACACCGGAAGCGCGCCTCAAAGGGGCTCGGGCGGTTTTGAATCAACTTGCACAATTGGCGGAAGCGGCTTGATCATCGAACCGTGATGCGATCACTCTTGGGAAGCCTTGGCGGCGGGAGCGAAACAGCGCCATGCAGAAACATCGCATCCGGCTGATCGCGAACCTGTCACGCAGCGCGCTGACGGGCATTGCTTTCGCGGCGCTTTGTATTGGATCCGCAGCCGCACATCCCAGGCACACCGCCTCCCAACCCCTGCCGCCGGCCGTGCATCCGCCGCGCACGACGGCATCCTATCTGGTCGATGTCGACGCGCACACAGCCGATGCGCTGAACCACTTCGCGCCCAACGCGGCCTTCGGCGTCGGCGTGGACAGCGTGCCGTATCACGCCGTGCCGGAAATCTACACGCCGTCCAACGTCACACAGATGCTTGGCGCAGGACTGGGCGAGGTCAGCTACCGTCTGTACACGGAATTGTCGGTGCAGGACTGGCACTGGAATCCGGCCGGAACCTTCTCGGCCGGCACCAGTGGCTACTGGACGAGCAATGCGGGCCTGAGCAAACAGATCGTGGATACCTACGGCTATCGCCTGCCGCGCCGCGGCTTCACCCACGATCAGGGCAATGACGACGACTATTCCCGCCTCGACGACGGCGAGACCGCCACGTTCTGGAAGAGCAATCCGTATCTGAGCCAGCAGTACACCGGCGATCCGGACAGCGCGCATCCGCAATGGGTGCTGATCGACCTGCACGGCAAGAAGACGATCAATGCGGCGAAGATCTGGTGGGCGACACCGTACGCCGTGCAATACGCCGTCCAGTACTGGACGGGTGGCGATGCCATCTACGATCAGGGCCACGGCGCATGGGCGAATTTCCCCAACGGCGCGGTGGCCAACGGGACGGGTGGCACCGTCACGCTGTCGCTCGGCGATGCGCCGAAGGATGTCCGCTACCTGCGCATCGTGATGACTGAGAGCTCGAACAGCTGCACGGCGCCAGGCAGCGCCGATCCGCGCGATTGCACCGGCTATGCCATCGCCGAAGTGGGCTTCGGCACCATCAGCGGCGGCAATTTCACAGACCTCGTGCAGCACGAGCCGGACCGCCGGCAGACGGTGACCTACGCTTCGTCCGTCGATCCCTGGCATGAGAAAGCCGACCGCGTGAAGGATCAGGAACAGCCGGGGCTCGACATCGTGTTCCAGAGCGGCGTCACGCGCGGCCTTCCGGCCATCGTTCCGATCCCCATGCTCTACAGCACGCCGGACAACGCGGCAGCCGAACTTCGCTATCTCGAAGCCCGCGGCTATGCCATCGACCGCGTGGAGATGGGCGAGGAAGCGGACGGCCAGTTCGTCACGCCGGAAGACTATGGCGCGCTCTATCTCGAGTTCGCCGATGCCCTGCATGCCGTCGATCCACACCTGCAACTGGGCGGGCCAGTGTTCGAGGACAATTCGCGCGACCTGAAAACCTGGGCGCTCACCAAACACGGCGAGACGTCATGGGTGAAGCGCTTCGTCGCCTACCTCACGGCGCACGGCCGCATGGGCGATCTCAATTTCTTTTCGTTCGAGCACTATCCCTTCGGTAGCTGCACCAACAACAAGGACGAAGACAATCTGCTGCGCGAGCCGGACCTCATCTCCAACATCGTCTCGGTGTGGCGCGGCGACAACCTTCCCGCCGGATTGCCGATGCTCGTCACCGAAACGAACTATTCGCAGTACGAGACGGATGCGGCGCAGGAAGTGGCAGGCGCCTTGTGGTACGCCGAGATGATGGGCGCGCTGCTTTCCACCGGCGCGAACGGCGCGTTCTTCTACGAGTACGAGCCCATTCCCCTCAGCCCGTCCGATCCCTGTCACGGCTGGGGCACCTACGGCGTTCTGCTGGGCGACAAGAATTACAAGGCACAGGCGCCGCTGTCGCAATATTTCGCGGCGCAGATGCTGACGCAGAGCTGGAGCGTTCCGGGCAACGGCACGCATGTCCTGTACCCCGCGTCGACCGGAAGCGGCGATACCTGGGTCGTTGCCTATCCGCTGATGCGGCCCGATGGGCTGTGGTCGCTGCTGCTGGTCAACCGCGATTTCACGAATGCCCACAACGTGACGGTGCAGTTCGACACCGATGGCGGCACGGCGTTCTTCTCCGGCAACGTCAACCAGGTCCAGTTCGGGCCGGCGCAATATGGCTGGATCGAGCAGGGCAGACAGAGCCATCCCGATCCGGACGGGCCGCCGTCCACCACGACCGTCGCGGGCGGCAGCGGCACGGAATACACGCTGCCGGCGGAAAGCATGACTGTGCTGG
>DATIYG010000015.1:0-2480 GCA_035517755.1 Rhizomicrobium sp.
CGCCGCGGCCAGAAGACGGGCGCCGGCTTCTATGATTACGACGAGAACCGCAATCACAAGCCCTCGCCGGTCACCGCGAAGATCATCGAGGACTTCCGCGCCAAGTCGGGTGTGAATGTGCGCAAGATTTCCGATGAGGAAATCCTCGAGCGCTGCATCTATCCGATGATCAACGAAGGCGCGAAGATTCTCGAGGAGAAGAAGGCGATCCGTTCATCCGACATCGATGTGGTTTGGCTCAACGGCTATGGCTGGCCCGTTTATCGCGGCGGACCGATGTTCTATGGCGACACGGTCGGCCTCGGTGAAGTGCTCGGCAAGATGACCGCCTGGCGCGATGTGATGGGGGATGCATTCGAGCCATCGAAGCTGCTTGAGCGGCTTGTTGCCGACGGCAAAGGGCTAAAAGATTTGAGGTAAGAGAAAACCTCCCCCTTGTGGGGAGGTCGACGCATTGAGCGAAGCGAAATGCGTCGGGTGGGGGGTAAGCATGCGCAATCGCATCAAGCGAGCCACGCTTTCGAATGCACGACAGATGCGCGCCGCTCCGACGACATTCGAAAAGCGCCTGTGGTACGCGCTGCGCGAACTCAATCGTGATGGATACAATTTCCGCCGCCAGGTTCCCTTCCGAGGATTTATTCTCGACTTCGCCGAGCACGGCGCGAAGCTCGCCATCGAATTGGATGGCTCGCCACACCAGAGTGCGGATCGTCAGAGGCACGACGAGAAACGCGACGAGGTCTTGGAAAAGGAAGGATATTTCGTCCTTCGTGTCGAAAATGGCGAGATCGCGGAAACACACGATCCTGTTCTCGAACAAATCCGTCGCGCTTTGGAGTCGCGCTTGAACTTACCCCCGCCCGGAAGTCTACGGCACCAGTTCGAACACGGTGCCCGCGCCGTTTGCGCCGCCGGTCAATGTCGTTCCGAAGATGTCGCCTGCATCGTCCATCGCGATCGCACCAATCGGCTCGGAGCCGTCCGAGCAGTTCGCCTGGGTGCAGAAGGCGTAAAGCGTGTGCAGCGAGGCGCCGTCCCACTCGAACACGGTTCCACTGGAGCCACCACCGCCGCCGCCGCTTTCCGTGACGCCGAAAAGATGCCCCGATCCGTCCATGATCATGCCCGCGCGCGGGCCGGTGCCGTCGCTGCAGTTGGACTGGCCGCAGAAATTGTAGAGCACGCTGTAGCTGCCGCCCGATGCGATCTGCACAAGCGCGCCGCAGCCTTGCGAGAGTCCGCAATTCGGCCCCGAGCCGCCGTTCTGCGCGACGCCGAAGAGATTGCCGGACGAATCGAAGATCATGGCGCCGTCGATGTCCTGACCGTCCGGGCAGTTGCCGGGGCCCGGCTGACACACGAGATCGCGCAGCACGCTCTCCGTCCATTGCGTCTTGCGGCGATTGGGCACGAGCTTGACGATCGCGCCGCCCTCATGCGCACCGCCGGCCACGGTTGCGCCGTAGAGATTTCCCGCCTCGTCCGCGATCAGGGGATCCTGATTGAGCTCGCCATCGGTACAGCCGAGAACCGAGCAGAAGGAGTAGAGAACCGTCTCCTTCCATTTCGTCCCAGGCGGGGTGAGCTGGAACACGGTTCCGGAATTCGTGTTGTTACCGCCGCCGATCCGCGTCGTACCGTAAAGCGGAGAGACGCCATCGTAGAGCGCGCCGGAAGCGGCACCGGCATAGGTGAGGCCGCCATAGGGCTCGGCACCGTCGGTGCACTGGCTGCCGCCGTCGGCGCAGAATTGATGCAGGACCGTGACCGTCCATTTTCCCGTCGCGGGCGTGAGTTCGTACGCCGTGCCCTGCCCGTGTGTGCCGCCCGCAATCGTCCCGCCGTAGAGATTGCCGCTCACATCCATCATCAGAGGACCGAGGGGAAAGCTGCCGTTCTTTCCGGACAGCACGCGCAGCGTCTTGAACTTCCACTTGCGCCGGACCTTGGTGAGGCTGAACACCACGCCACTTTCGTTGCTGCCGTAAAGCGTGCCCGACGGATCGCGAAAGATCGTCGTCGGATTCTGTCCGTCGGCGCAGGCGCTCGCCGAACAGAATGAATAAAGCACCTTCTCTGTGTAGGCCGACGCCGGTACCGCTGAAGCCAGCCCGGCCGATAGAATACTCACGCCCGCGGAGACCGCGCGAACCCAAAACGCCGAACGCATTTGTTTCCCCTTCGAGCCCTGACCTTGCAACGAGGCTACCACGCCAAGCATCGCCCGGACATTGTCGGTTTCCGATGCAATGTCCGATATTGTTGACCGTTCCCCCTGCCGAGCCGAGTCATCCCTGGTTGCAGCAGCGAATTAACCTTCGAAGGCCATTTTCCGGCGGACCGGCGGCTGGCGCTTTCCGGACCCTTTCTCTATGGTGACATGAGAGTAAGCATACGAGCGGCGGGCAAGGGATGGATGCGACTACCGGAGAGCGGTCGGGCAACGGCCGCTTCCGCATCATCCTGATCAAGCCCTC
>DATIYG010000016.1:0-2900 GCA_035517755.1 Rhizomicrobium sp.
CCCTTCACTCCGGACGTGGCGCGCGCCACGCGCGGCCTTTACGAGAAAGTGGCCCACGTCGTCCCGGAAATCGAATGGGCCGTGCACGCGCCCTACGTGAAGGCGATCAACGATCTCAAGCGCGAGAAGCACGCCGTCATCCTCGGCCACAATTACATGACGCCCGAGATCTTCCATTGCGTGGCGGACTTCGTGGGTGACTCGCTTCAGCTGGCCCGTGAGGCAGCGAAGACCGATGCAGCAATCATCGTCCAGGCCGGCGTGCATTTCATGGCCGAGACCTCCAAGGTCCTTTCGCCGGCGAAGACCGTTCTCATCCCCGACTTGCGGGCGGGCTGCTCGCTGGCGGCTTCCGTGACAGGCGCCGACGTGCGCCTGCTCAAGCAGAAATATCCGGGCCTGCCGGTCGTGACCTATGTGAACACATCCGCCGAAGTGAAGGCCGAAAGCGACGTGTGTTGCACGTCGTCCAACGCGGTTGCGGTCGTCGAGGACATTGCACGTGAGTGGCGCGTCGACACCGTCATCATGATCCCGGACGAATATCTCGCGCAGAATGTGGCCAAGCAGACCCGCGTGAAAATCATTGCCTGGAAGGGCCGCTGCGAGGTCCACGAGCGCTTCAGCGCCGCCGACATCCGCAACTATCGCGAAGCCAATCCCGGCGTCGTGGTGCTTGCGCATCCGGAATGCCCCCCGGAGGTGGTTGCGGAGGCCGATTTCGCCGGTTCCACATCGGCGATGATCCACTATGTCGGCGCCCGCAAGCCCGCGCGCGTCGTGATGGTCACCGAATGCTCGATGAGCGACAATGTGGCGGTCGAGTTTCCCGACACCGAATTCGTGCGTCCCTGCAATCTCTGCCCGCACATGAAGCGCATCACGCTGCCTGGCATCCTCCATTCGTTGCAGACCATGACCTATGAAGTGACGGTCGATCCGGCCGTGGCCGTGCGCGCACGCGCGGCCGTCGAGCGGATGCTCGCTGTCGGCGCTCCGGCGCGGCGGGCGGCGGCATAAGGCCGTGCGCGCCGACAACGTCATTCAATGTCCTGGCGCGCTGATCGTCGGCGGCGGCATTGCGGGGTTGTTCACGGCCCTGAAGCTGTCGCCGTTTCCTGCCCTTGTTTTGTCGGCATCTCGCCCTGGCGCTTCGGGCTCCAGCGCATGGGCACAGGGCGGCATCGCCGCGGCGGTCGGCAAGGATGACAGCTGGCAATCCCACGCTGCCGACACGATCCGTGCAGGCGCCGGTCTCTGCGATCCGCATGTCGTTGAAATGGTGGCGCGCGACGCGGCGGCGCGGATCGACGATCTCGTCGCCTATGGCGCGCCGTTCGACCGCCATCCCGATGGATCGCTCGCCGTCGGCCTCGAGGCGGCGCATTCCCATCCACGCATCGTCCATGTGAGGGGCGACCAGGCCGGCGCCGAAATTTCCCGCGTGCTCGCCGAACGCGCTCGCACAACATCTTCCATCTCCTTCGCGGAAGGATTTCAGGCGATCGAATTGGCTATCGAGAACGGCCGCGTGGCGGGCGTGTTCGCGCGCCACGGCTCCGGCAATGCGACGCGTCTTGTCCTCTTCCGCAGCCGCGCCGTCGTACTCGCGACCGGCGGCATCGGCGCCCTGTTCGCGGTGACGACCAATCCGGCGGAGTCGACCGGCCAGGGTCTCGGCATGGCGGCGCGCGCCGGTGCTGCGATCGCCGATGCCGAGTTTGTCCAGTTTCACCCCACCGCCATCGCCATCGGCCGCGATCCGGCGCCGCTGGCGACGGAAGCCCTGCGCGGGGCTGGTGCGACCCTGATCGACGAGACAGGCCGCAGATTCATGCCTTCGGTGCATTCCAATGCCGAGCTCGCGCCACGCGACGTGGTGGCGCGCGCCATTCATCGCGAGATCGCGAATGGCCGTCGCGTGTTCCTCGATTGCCGTTCCGCCCTCGGCACAGCATTCGCCGACCGCTTCCCGACGGTGTTCGCGGCGTGCCAATCCGCCGGCATCGATCCCGCAAGTGCTCCCATTCCGGTTGCGCCGGCCGCGCACTACCACATGGGCGGCATTGCGACGGACGAGCGCGCGCGCTCCAGCCTGCCCGGCCTGTGGGCCGTAGGCGAATGCGCTTCGACGGGACTGCACGGCGCCAACCGCCTCGCCTCGAACTCCCTGCTCGAAGCGGTGGTGTTCGGGGCGCGCGCAGCCGAAGACATTCGAAACACCGGCTGTGTTTCAGCCTCTACGCCGCCGCCGGGGCCAAAGCTCTCTGCCGCACCGGTCGCTCCCCAGGCACTTCGGGAAGCGATGTCGCGAGATGTCGGGCTTGAGCGTGAGGAGCAAGGCCTGCGGCGCGCCTTCGAAACGATTGCGCGTGTCGAACGCGCCGCCAACGGCGAGCCCGCGCTTCTCAACATGACGGCCACCGCACGGCTGGTGACCGTTGCCGCCCTGCGACGGCACGAAAGCCGCGGCGCCCACTTCCGCACCGATTATCCTCAATCGCAGGACGGATCCGCACGGTCGAGGCTCACGCTGACCGATTCGCTCGGAGCGATGGGAGCGCAGGACGCCAGCGAGGCGTACAACCTGTCACGATGATGCTGGCGTTGCCTGAGACACGACCGCCGTCGCCCCTGCTCTTCGAGCCGGTCGTGCGCAATGCATTGCTCGAAGATCTCGGCCGCGCAGGCGACATCACCACCGATCTGATTGTTCCGGCACAGCAGCGATTGACGGCACGCCTGGTTGCCCGCAAAGCAGGAACCATCTCCGGCATGATCGCTGCCGAGTGCGCTTTCCGGCTTGTCGATCCAGCTGTCGCGTTTCGTTGCGAGGCGCCAGACGGCACGAAGGTTCGGGAGGGAGCCCTGCTCGCCACGATCGAAGGCCCTGCCCGCGC
>DATIYG010000017.1:0-10978 GCA_035517755.1 Rhizomicrobium sp.
CTCCGGCTCGGTGAACGGCATCTCCTATCACGCCACGGCCGGCACGCTGGTGATCCACCCGGCGGACTGGAACGACACCGCACTGAACGGCGGCCCCAAGAACCCGGACTACAAGTCCGATGAATCCTCGGCCGAGGCGTCGGTCTTCTTCGTCTATTACGCCAAGGACGGCGAGCGCCCGGAAAACCGCCCCATCACCTTCATCTACAATGGCGGACCGGGATCGGCATCCGTGTGGCTGCACATGGGCGCCTGGGGACCTAAGCGCGTCGTCACCGCCGACGACACGCACAGCCCGGCCGCGCCCTATCAGATCATCGACAATGATTCGACCCTGCTCGACGCCTCCGATCTCGTCTTCATCGACGCGCCGGGCACCGGCTTTTCCCGCATTGCCGGCAAGGACAAGGAGAAGGCGTTCTACGGCATCGATCCCGACGGCGAGGCTTTCACGAACTTCATCCAGGCGTTCCTCGCCAAGTATAACCGCTTCAACTCGCCGAAATACCTGTTCGGCGAAAGCTACGGCACGCCGCGCTCGGCCGTTGTGGTCAACGATCTGGAGACCCAGCACGACATCGATTTCAACGGCGTGATCCTGCTGTCGCAAATCCTGAATTTCGATCTGTCGGTCGACCGGCCCGAATTCAATCCGGGCATCAACCTGCCCTATCAGCTGGCGCTGCCGACCTATGCCGCGACGGCCTGGTATCACAACAAGCTGCCCGGCAAGAAGCCGGCCGACCTCGTGGCGTTCGTCCACAATGTCGAGCGCTTCGCCATGGGCGAATATGCGTGGGCGCTGCAGGCGGGAGCGGGACTGCCGCAGAAGAAGAAGCTCGACATCGCCAACAAGCTGCACAACATCACCGGCCTGCCCGTCTGGTACATCATGAAGGCAGACCTGCGCATCGACGGCGGCGAGTTCGAGAAGACGTTGCAGGACGATATGGGGCTGACCACCGGACGCCTCGACACGCGCTTCTCCGGCATCACCATCGATCCGCTGAGCGAGAAGTCGGATTACGATCCGCAATCGGCATCGATCAGCTCGGCCTATATCTCGGCGTTCAACGCCTATGTGCGCGGCACGTTGAATTACGGCCAGGGCAAGACGTTCATTCCGTCGGCGCGGCTGTTCCGCGACTGGGACAGCCGCCACAAGCCGCCCGGGCAGCAATTCCCGTCACGCGGCGCGGCCAATGTGATGCCGGACCTCGCCAACGCGATGAAGCAGAATCCGAACCTGAAGATCCTGCTGATGGGCGGCTATTACGATCTCGCCACACCCTATTACGAAGGTTGGTACGAGATGCACCAGCTGCCGATCCCGGCCTCGCTGCAGAAGAACATCCAGTACCATTACTTCCAGTCCGGCCACATGGTGTACGCGCACGAGGAATCGCTGAAGGACATGCACCAGGCGACGGCGGACTTCATCCGCTCGACGAGCAACGTGAAATGACGGCGTGGTGAAGCGGGCGGCATTGCCAAGATGCCGCCCGCCAGCGACGATGCCGGCCCCTGACGAAGGAGCCCCGTCATGAAGATTCCCGGATTGGTTCTCGCGGCCTTTTGCGCCGCGCTCGTGGCGTCCGCCGCACGGGCACAAACCGCGGAAGAAATCTCCGTCAAACTCACCAGCTATGCCTTCACACCGTCGACGATCACGCTGAAGGCGGGCAAGACCTATCGCCTGCATCTCACCAACGGTTCCCAGAAGGGCCACGATTTCACGGCGGCCGAATTCTTCGCCGCCTCGACCGTGGCACCGGAGGACAAGGCCAAGCTGGAAGAGGACAGCGAAGTCGAAGTCGGGGCCGGGAAGTCGGTCGATGTCACGGTCACGCCGACACGCGCTGGAACCTATCCGCTGACCTGCTCGCATTTCCTGCATTCGACATTCGGCATGACCGGCACGATCATCGTGCAGTAGGCAGGTGCCCCGATTGGGTCGCCTGGTTAAAGGTTCGCCGGCCGATTATAGTTTTGACCATGCGACGATTGATGCTTCGTTTCCCAGTCGGTTTCGCCGCGACATTTCTCGCGTTGGGTGTTGCTTGGGCGGGAGGCGTGACACCGCCGGCGAGCGCCCCAAGCCCGCCGCCCGCACCGAGGGTGGTAAACGTGACGTCCGACTCAACGCCGGGATGGTTGCCCTCGGAAGAATTGGAACAGCAGGCAAGGAAGACGGCGCTCGAATTTCTGGCCGAGATGGATCGCGGACAATACGAAGAGGCGTATGGCTTCCTCGCCGACGTCGATCGGAAAGATCAAACGCTCTCGGATTTCTCCGACCGCGTCCGTCAGTTCAATGCACAAGCAGGCGCTGTCATAGAGCGCCGTATCGCGACTGTTACGTGGACGAAAAATCCCGCGCATGCGCCACTGCCGGGCATCTACGCAGCGCTCGATCTGGTGAGCCGTTTCGCAAACATTGACCGCCATTGC
This sequence comes from Rhizomicrobium sp., assembly GCA_035517755.1. GTDB lineage: Bacteria > Pseudomonadota > Alphaproteobacteria > Micropepsales > Micropepsaceae > Rhizomicrobium. The sequence continues at coordinate 2,452 of DATIYG010000017.1, forward strand.
GGATTCCTGATTCTTTATCAGGCGCCGTCAGGACAGAACTTCCAGGTGATGCGCGAGGAAGACAATTTCCTCGACAACGCCACCGCTGCGAACATTGCCAAGCGGTCCTCCTCCGAGGCAGTGGACAAGGCGTGGGCGGATCTCTCCGCACATTGCCCCAACTATCGGCCCGACACAAACCTGAATACGCAAGCTGCACAAGGCGCTCCGCCAGCACCTCTCCCGGAAGCGTCAGGCTCGCAAATCGGCTATCCGACTGTCGCAGCTGCATTGGCTGCGCTGCACGCAAAGGCCGGTGTCACGTTCAAGAACGATGGCGGTTGGACGATCGCGGAGGATGCCGAGTCGCAGACGGTTTGGTCGTTTCCGCCGCCAGGAAATGCAGCGTATCCGGCAGCGGTGAAGCGGCAGGCCGTCCAACGGGCCGACGGCACTTACATCGACATGGCGGTGCAGTGCGAAGCCACAAAGGCCGCATGTGATGACCTCGTCAGATCGTTTCAACAGCTGAATGCGCAGATGGGCGCAAACATGCGCGACCAATAGTCCGGTGCGTTTCAGGCGATCGTGCTTCGTCTTGCTCGCTACTGCTCATTCACGCCCTTGGTCATGTCGGTGGCGTATTGCTTGACGAGCTTGGTGCCGGCGATCTGATCGAAGATCCACAGCCACGCGCCGGTGATGCCGCATTGGTCGTGCCACGTCTTCAGCTTGGCTTCCGCCTGATCCGGCGTGAGGAACGGCGGCGCGCCGTGATCGTCCGACAGGCCGGGATACACGGGAACGCCACTGAAATCCCATTTCGACGAACACGGGCTGTTGCCAGTGCCGCCCGCATAAGTCTGCAGATGCACCGCATCCACCAGTCCGGGCGAAGCCGCGTTGATCTGCGAGACCACCGACTGCCAGTAGGTGTTGTTGGTGTAGGGATCGATCGTCACGTGGTAGCCGAGCCCGCCCAGCATCAGCGCGAACTTGATGGTGGATTCGCTGTCGTAACTGTTCTCGTCGTCGAGATCGATGGCATCGATCGGCAGCTTTGCCGCGATCGCGGCGAAATCCTTGTACAGGATGCTCTTCTTGCCGGTGCCTTGCGCATCGATCAGCGCCTTGATGTGCTGGAAGTCGCCGACATTCGAGGAGCCGATGCTGAGCGTGATGCGCGTCACCGTTCCCGTCTTGATGTTCTGGAGGTCGCGGGCGAATTTCGGCCAGGTCTGGTTGCCGATATATTTGCCGTTCGAGGTGAGCGGGAATTCGGCATTGAGATTGAGATCGCCGGTCTCGCCGACCTCGACGCTCCACACCATGAGTTCGGTGAAGCCGGACGTCCGCAATTCCTTGATGTTCTTCGGTGTGTGCTTGTAGACCGGCCCACCGCCGAGGATGCCGATGAAGCCGGTCGCCTGCGCCGCCGCCGTTCCGGTCCACGCCAGGGCGGCGCACAAGGCCGTCCTCGCAATGAGGTTTGTTCGTGCGTGTCTCATGCTGAGTCCCCCCTGCGGCTTTTTCAGAACCGGAACGCCAGACAATACATCAGGATCATGTTGGCGATAAGCATCAGACCCGCGGTCGGCAGTTGCGCCTTGATGACTCCGTTCTTGTCGGGAAGCTCGAGCAACGCCGCTGGCACGACGTTGAAGTTCGCCGCCATCGGCGTCGTCAGCGTGCCGCAGAAGCCGGAGAGCATGCCGATGGCGCCCATGATCGCCGGGTTGCCGTGGAACTTGACGACGATGAGCGGCAATCCGATCGCGGCCGTCATCACCGGGAACGCCGCGAACGCGTTGCCCATGATCGCGGTGAACGCCGCCATGCCGAGGCAGAACACGATCACCGCCTCAAACGGCTGATCGAGCGGGATGTAGTCGCTCGCGATGATCCCTACCTGCTTGCCGACACCGGCGGCCGCGAATACCGCACCCAGCGAGGCCAGCATCTGCGGGAGGATCGCGGCCCAGCCGATCGTGTCGATCAGGCGGCGGCCTTCCTGCAGCGGCGCCAGCAGCGGCGGCCGCAGCCACAGCATTGCGACGACCAGCGCCAGCACAATGCCGAATGCCAGCGAGATCAGGGTCACCTGCTTCGGATCGACAATCTGGATTCCGCCGAGCTTGGCGGAGGTAAGGAACAGCGTGCCGAGCAATGCGACCGCGGGAATAATCAGCGCGGGAACGAACAACCCATTGCCACGCCGCGCCGCGCTTTCGCGCCGCTCCTCCGGCGATGTCGTCTGCGGCTTGCCCAAGCCCAATCCGCCAAATCCGCCGATCAGCACAAGCGCCAGCACAAGAATGCCGTTCTCCAGATCGCTCAGATGCGATCCAAAGAAGAAACTGGCGGCGAGCAAACCCCAGAACGCGGCATTGCCGAAGCGCTTTCGGTTGGCGCGATCGAATGCGCTGAGGATCGCAAATCCCGCGAACGCGAGTCCGGCCACGATGTAAACATAGTCCAACGTGATCATGCGCTGGACCTCTTGCGCGCCATATGTTTCAGGCGGCGATCGAGGAGGGCCAGGCGCGTGCCGTGAACGAGAAGCGCGAGGATTGCGGTCGGGATCGCCCATACCGAAAGCTGGAACGGCTGCACGATGATGCCACTCGTCTCGAGGAAGCCCTTGATCAGCAGGATCGAGGCGATGGCAATGAAGATGTCCTCGCCGAAGAACAGCGCCACATTGTCCGTCGCCGCCGCTTCGGCGCGCACCTTGGCGAGTGTTTCCTCCGGCAGCGGTCCGAGTTCTTTCTCGGCCGCGGCCTCTGCCATCGGCGCGATCAGTGGACGCACCATCTGCGGATGGCCGCCCAGCGAGGTCAGGCCGACGCTCGCCGTCAGTTGCCGAATAATGAAATAGAACAGGAGAAGGCGGCCGGTGGTGATGCCCTTCAGCCGGGCAATCAACATCCGCGCCCGCTCCTGCAGACCGTGGCGCTCCAGCAATCCAATCACCGGCAGGATCAGCCAGATTGCCGAGACGTAACGATTCTCGTTGAAGGCATGGCCGAACACTTCGAGGATGTGGACCGGCGAAAACCCGGCCATTAGTCCGGTCACCAGCGCGGCCGCCGCAATGACCAAAAGAGGGTTGAGGCGAATCAGGAATCCGACCAGGACAACCGCCACCCCCAGCAAGACCAGCATGCGGTTTTCCCCTTATCCGCCCGATAGTAAGAGTGTTTTACAATTTGGCAGGCTCTCTGTAAGACCCTGCCACCGTTCGTGCTAAAATTGCACCGGGGCTGATCCCAGAAGTCGATCTCGTATGGCGTCCTCCCATCCCTCCGCGGGTGATCCGCGCGGCCAGGTCTGGCAAGCGCTTGCAGCCAACAAGCGGCTGCTCGGCATGGCATTCGCCTTCACGGCGGCCATGGCGATGCTCTCGCTCACCGTCTCCTTCTATATGCTGCAGGTCTATGACCGGGTGCTGACCAGCCGCAGCATCGAGACCCTGATCCTGCTGACGGTGATCGCGTTCGCGGCCATTTCCGTGTTCGGCGCGCTCGATTCGCTGCGCCTGCGTCTTCTCGTCCGCATCGGCATGCGGGTGGGCGACAATCTCGGCGCCCGCGTGCTGCGCGCCAGCGTGGCGCTGTCCTCGCGCGGCGTCGACAACAGTCCCCGTCAGGGCCTGCGCGATGTCGACACGGTGCGCAACTTCATCGGCAGTCCGGCGACCGGCGCCATCATGGACGCACCGTTCCTGATCTTCTTCCTCATCGTGCTGTTCCTGCTGCACTGGATCTATTTCGTCATCGTGCTGGTGGGCGGCGCCATCCTCGTCAGCATCGCCGTCGCCGATCAGATCCACACCGGCAAGCTCACCACGCAATCGATCGGCACCGCGATGAAGGCGCAATCCTTCGCCGAAGACGGGTTGCGCAACGCCGACGTGCTGGAAGGTCTCGGCATGTCGTCGACCTTCGTGGGAAGGTGGCGCGCACAATGGCTGAAGTCGCTGCAGCAGAGTCTCAACGCGAGCGACCGCAACTCCTTCTTCACGGGATTGACCAAGACCATCCGCCAATTGCTGCAGGTGATCCTGCTCGGCACCGGCGCGATCCTGATTCTCAACTATCATGCGACCGGCGGCGTGATGATCGGCGCCTCCATCATCGGCTCGCGCGCGCTGGCGCCGATCGAGGCGATCGTCGGCACGTGGAAGAGCGTAATTGCCGTGCGGCTTGCGCGCCTGCGCCTAGATGCTCTTCTGACAGCGGCGCCCAAGCGCGAAGAAGGTATGGCGCTGCCGACTCCGCGCGGCGACGTGAACGTGGTGCGCGCCGGTTTCCAGCCGGGACAAGGACAGAAGCCGATCCTCGCCAATATCAGCTTCGATCTGAAGGCCGGCGAAGCGCTCGGCGTCATCGGACCTTCGGCGTCCGGCAAATCGACACTGGCGCGCCTGCTGGTCGGCGCCTGGCCATGTACGGCCGGCAATGTGCGGCTGGACGGCGCCGACATCTACTCCTGGCCGCGCGCCGACATCTGCCGCCATCTCGGCTATCTGCCGCAGGATGTGGAGCTGTTTGGCGGAACCATCCGTGAAAACATCGCGCGCCTCTCCGATGCCGATCCGTCCGAGATTGTGGCGGCCGCAAAGCTTGCGCATGCCCACGAACTCATCCTCGCGCTGCCCAAGGGCTACGACACCGACATTGGCGACCGCGCGCAGAAGCTTTCCGGCGGACAACGCCAGCGCATCGGTCTCGCCCGCGCGCTGTTCGGCGAGCCCAAGCTCGTCGTGCTCGACGAGCCGAATTCCAATCTGGACGGACCGGGCGAAGAGGCGCTTGCCGCCACGCTGATGGAGCTGAAGCGGCGCGGCACCACCCTTGTCATCATCGCGCACCGTCCAACGATCCTGGCCGGCATGGACAAGATCCTGGTGTTGCGCGATGGCGCGGTGGAAGCCTTCGGGCCGCGCAACGAGGTGTTCGCAAAGTTCACGCAAGCGCGGCGGCCCGCACCGGCCAGCAATGTCGTGCCTCTGACGCAAGAGCCGCGCGTCTCCGAGAAGAGCGACACATGAGCGAGACCAGCGCGGCACGCCGCTACGATTTCTTCGGCGGCATCAAGGCGACGATTTCGCAGCTCCAGCAGAAGCTTTCCGATTCCGCGGCGGCCGACGATGTCCCGGAAACAGCCGCCCCTGACGAGCGGATCACCGACATCAACACATTCCTCAATACCCGCCGCGTGGTGCGCATCGGTGGAAGCATCGTGTTCCTGTTCGTGTTCGGATTCCTGGGCTGGGCCGCGTTCGCGCCGCTCGACAGCGCGCTGATGGCACAGGGCACGATCATCGTCGCGAGCCACCGCAAGATGATCCAGCATCTGGAAGGCGGCATCGTGCGCGACATCTTCGTACACGAAGGCCAGACCGTGATGGCCGGCCAGAAGCTTATCGGGCTCGACGAGGCGCAGGCGCAGGCGACGCTCGATCTGCTCGAGGACGAGGCCGATCAGTTGAGCGCGCAGGAAGCGCGCCTTGTGGCGGAGCGCGCCAATCAGGACCACATTGACTTTCCGCCCGATCTGAAGGCGCGCGACAACGATCCGAAGGTCGCCAAGATCCTGCTGGGCGAGCAGACCACCTTCGATACGATGCGCGCCACCATCGGCAAGCAGATCGACATTCTCACCCAGCGAAACGTCGAGAATTCGAGCCAGATCAGCGGACTCAAGGCGCAGCAAGTGGCGACGGAAAGCCAGCTTGGGCTGGTGCGGCAGGAAATCGATTCCGTGCAGAAGCTGCTGGCCGATGGGCTTTCCACCATGCCGCGTCTGCTCGAACTGCAGCGCCAGGAAGCCGACCTTGCCGGGCAGCGCGGCCAGATCATCCAGAAGATCGCCGAGGTCGAACAGCAATCCGGCGAAAACCAGATGCAGATGATCAACCTGAAGAACCAGCAGATGAACGACGTGCTGAAGGAGCTTCAGGATGTGCAGAGCAAGCGTTTCGATGCGCTCGATCGCATCCAGGCGGCTCGCGACGTGTTCAAGCGGCTTGTGCTGATTGCGCCGGTGGAGGGCAAGGTCGTCAATCTTTCCGTGCACACGAAAGGCGCGGTCATCAAGCCGGGCGAGACGGTGCTCGAGATCGTGCCGGTGAAGGACGCGCTGCAGGTGGAGGCGCATGTACGCCCCGAGGATGCGGGTTACGTGCACACGGGCATGACGGCCAAGGTCTCGGTCACGGCTTACGAGAACCGCCGGCTGCCCATGATCACCGGCACGGTGACGACCTTCTCTGCCGACCGGCTGGTCGACGAGCGCACCGGCACGCCTTACTTCGTCGCCGATGTTTCGGTGGATCGGTCCAACCTCAAGGATTACCCGGACGCCAAGATCGTGCCCGGCATGCCGGTCGAGGTTGCCCTCGATACGGGCAAGCGGACAGCGCTCGACTATTTCATGGAGCCCATTCGCGATGTGTTCCGCCGCGGCATGCGCGAGAAATAGCCCCCCAAGAAAGCCATAAAGTCCGTCACGAAAACGTGTTCTCGCCGTTGTGAGAGCGCCGGGGAGGCTGCTACTCTCCGTCTGAAGAGCAGTTGGGGCTTGGCCGTGCGGGACGCGGCCCGGGCGGGGGCTGATCCGTTGACAAAAAGCAATTTTCTGCCCTGCTTTCAGGGGCTTAGCGTCATTTCGTTTGTGTCCGCCACGGTCTTGCTGGCGGCGACCGCAGCATCTGCGGACCCGGCCGCACCGATCTACAGCGCACCGCAGCGCTCGGTTCAGCCCGGCCACGAGCGGCCCCTGCCGCCGCAGGCGCCGCCGCCCGAGTTCGATTTCAGCATCGAGGCGCCGCAGCGCGCACCGGTGCCGCGCGCCGTGGACGAGATCCACTTCCAGCTCAAGGACATCCGAATCGACGGCGCAAGGACTCTGCCGGCGGACAGCTTCCGCCCGCTGTACCAGGGTCTCATCGGCCACGACGTAACGCTGTCCGACATTCTCAACGTCGCCGACGGAATCGAGGCCGAATACAAGAAGCAGGGCTACCTGCTGGTGCGCGCCTATGTGCCGCCGCAGCACGTGAAGGATGGAATCTTCACGATCAAGGTCGTCGAGGGATTCGTGGCCGACACGAGCGTGGTCGGGGGACGCCCTGCCGAGCAGCGGCAGATCCAGGCCTACCTTGAACCGTTGAAGAATGAGCGTCCGCTCAGGCTCGCAACCATCGAGCGGGCACTGCTGCTTTCGAATGACATTCCCGGCGTGAGCGCGACCGGCGTGCTGCGTCCGGCCGCCAACACGCCCGGAGCATCGGAACTCGTTGTCACCATCGTGCAGCCGCGCGTCATCAATGCGCTTTCGCTCGACAATCGCGGTTCGGATTTCTCCGGCATCTGGACCGTCACGGGAAGCTCGACAATCAACTCGATCTTCGGCAACGACCAGCTGACGTCGACCATCGCCGCCTCACCGCACTCGCTCGAGCAGATCGCCGGCCAGCTGCAATACCAGCGCCTGATCGGCGACAGCGGGTTGATCGGCTCCCTGCTCCTTGCAGCGAGTAAGGGTTCGCCCGGATCGACTCTCGGCACGCTCGATGTGCGCACCGACAGCTGGGCGGTGGGACCGCGCCTGACCTATCCGCTGATCCGCACCCGCGAGCAGACCCTGCTGCTCGACGGCGGTTTCACTTTCCAGGATGCAAAGATCGATATCCTCGGCGCGCCCATCAGCCATGACCGCTGGCGCGTGCTCGATGTCGGCCTGAGCTACACGCGCACCGATCCGGTCGGCGGCCTCTTCAGCGGCGTGATCGATATCGCGCAAGGCTTGCCGATCTTCGGCGCCACGCCGAACGACTCGCCTGAGATCAGCCAGGGCGGCAAAACCGATTTCACCAAGGTGACAGGCAACGCGCATTACGTCGTGCCGGTTGTCCAGCCGGTGAGCGTGGCCATGGCGATCCAGGGCCAGTATTCCTTCAACCCGCTCATCACCGGCGAGCAGATCCTCTACGGCGGAACGCAGATCGGCCGCGGCTACGATCCCGGCGCCATTACCGGCGATCGCGGCATCGGCACCTCTTTCGAAGTCCGCTACGACACGCACGCGCCCCGCCTGTGGGCCGACAATGTTCAGCCCTACGCGTTCTTCGACGCAGCGCGCACCTGGTTCATCAAGCGTCCGGCGGTGTTCGGACCGGCACTCGGCGATTTCTCGATCGCCTCGACGGGTGCGGGCGTGCGCGCCTGGTTCCCCTACAACATCTACACCGACTTCGAAGTGGCTTCGACGCTGCGCGCCGTTCCCGGCAGCGACAATGGCAAGCGCGCAACCAAATTCCTGATGGACGTGGCGATCACGTTCTAGCGGAGGCAAAGATGAGAAAGACCCGACCCGCTCTGCTTCGCGATATTCTGCTCGCGACATCCGCATTGGTGGCCTCCAGCGCACTCGCGATGGGCGTTGCGCAAGCCGGTGGCGTGTCCGGCGGCAAGGTCGTCGTCGGCAACGCAACAATCAACGAGGACGGACTCACCACGATCATCAACCAGTCGAGCCGCAG
>DATIYG010000018.1:0-4334 GCA_035517755.1 Rhizomicrobium sp.
TGGTGTTCGGAAGGCATGGCCGAGCCGCTGGCCGCGAAGATCACGCGGCAGGTTGACGTCCCCACCGTGGGCATTGGCGCGTCGGCCGACTGCGACGGTCAAATTCTCGTGCGGGAGGATATGCTCGTGCTCAACCCGAACCCGGCCAAGTTCGTGCGCGAGTACGCCAAGCTCGGCCCCGACATCGAGACGGCGGTGAAGGCCTATGCGGCAGATGTTCGCGCCCGCGCCCTCCCGGGTGCGGAGAACGTCCATTCGATGAAGAAGTCAGCTTGGCGGCCCAGGACCAGCGGGATGCTCACGTCCGGCGGCGCATGCAGGCGTGATATTCCTGCCAATAGATGTCCGTGAAGTGGCGGTTGCGCCGGGCACTGCCTCCAATGGCGCCGACGCCTGCGCCGACCGCGGCCCCGACCCCGGCATTTCCGGCCACTGCGCCGATCAAGGCGCCACCGGCCGCACCGCGCAGCGCGCCGCCCCCGGCACCGCCGCGTGACGTATTCCGGCTGATCCTTTCGGCCTGGTGATGGGCATAGTTCGAGCAAAAGGTGTGGGTATGCGCCGTGGCGCCGGCAATCCCGGCGGGAAGCAGTATGGCACTCAGGATGAGGACTCGCGGGAATGAGGAATGTGAGCGCATGCCGATCGGTCCCTGTTTTGCGTGACGGGTGCGTTGGGCCGCAGGGATATTCTTCCCCGACCGGCCGGGGCTCCATTGGACCTTGGGCGCGGGACAAAGTTGCGCGGGACAGCCCAACCCGCTAAATCCTCTCGCGCGGTCAAGGCCTTGGACTGGGCGTCGGCCTTCCGCTTCTAGCAGCGATCAGGAAAGGATCACCGGCCGTGACCGACATCTTCCGCGAAGTTGAGGAGGACGTTCGCCGCGAACGGTTCGAGAAGATCTGGAAGGAGTACGGCGATTACATCATCGCCGGCGCCTCACTGCTGGTGATCGCCGCGGCCGGCTACCGCCTCTGGCTCTTCTACGATGCGCGCGAGCGCGCCAGGGCCTCCACCGAATTCGCCGTCGCCCAGCAATTGATGGATGGCGGGCAATCGCAGGCCGCCGCGGAAGCGTTCGGCAAGCTCGCGCAAAGCGCGCCGCGCGGCTACGCCAAGATCTCGCAGCTGGAAGAGGCCGATGCGCTGCTCGCCGCCGGCAACAAGAGCGACGCGACCACCCTCTACCGCAAGCTCATGGCCGACAGCGACGAGATCGTCGCGGCCATCGCGCGCATCCGGCTCGCCTGGGCCGTCGTCGACGACACGCCGCGCGGCGACATGGTGACCATGCTGGCGCCGCTGACCGCAGCAGGCAGTCCATGGCGCGCACCTGCGGGAGAAATCCTCGCCTATGCCGATTACCGTGGCGGCGCGATGCGTGAAGCGATCGCCGAATACAAACGCCTCGCCGCCGATCAAAAGGCGCCGCCGCATTTGCGCGAACGCGCGCAGGCGATGGCGACGTTCCTCGGCGCCGGCGGCGATGCCAATGTCGGAACGGTTCCGATGCCGCAAGCCCGGCAGCCGGGTCCCGTTCAGCCTGGGCCGGTTCAACCCGGTCCGGTTCCGGTAGCACCGGCAAATGCCGCACCGGCTCCGGCACAAAGCGCTGCACCTGCTGCATCACACGCGACAGCTCCCGCGAAGCCCGCATCGTCCACTCCTCAAGGCCAACCGCACAAATGATCCAGGTTCGTTTGCGTACCCTCTGCGCCGCAGCGGCGGCCGCGCTCGCGCTTTCCGGCTGCGCCCAGCTCGACGCCGTCACCGAACTCACTTCCGGCTGGTTCACCTCGGCGCACAAGTCCAACATCAAAGGTGAGCGCATTTCGATCCTGGCGGGCCAGGAGTCGCTGAAGCCCGACCCGGACTTGAAAGGCGAGAGGGTCGTGCTGCCGAAGCCCTACCTCAATCCGGACTGGCCGCAGCCGGGCGGCTATCCGGCCAATGCGATGTACCACCTCGAGGCGAACGGCCCGTTGAACGTCGCCTGGCAACAGGAAGCGGGCAAAGGCTCCGATGACGATTCCCGCCTGACGGCGCCGCCGGTGGTTGCCGGAGGGCGCATCTACGTGCTCGATGCGCAATCGCATCTCTACGTGTTCGCGTCGCGCGACGGCAGGCCATTGTGGGATCGCGATCTGGCGCCGCAGGGATCGCGCAGCTTCCTCAATTCGGCCACCTTCGGAATGATGGGCGAGAACAAGACCGTCGATCCGACAAAGGGCTTCGGCGGCGGCATCGCCTATGATTCAGGACGCATCTTCGTCACCACCGGATTCGGCCTGGTGTTCGCGCTCGATGCGAAGACCGGCAAGCAGGTTTGGAAGATCGATCTCAACGTCCCGATCGTGAATGCGCCTGTCGCCAATGGCGGGCGCATCTTCGTGTCGACGGAAGACAATCACTTCTATTGCCTCGCCGAGGCCGACGGTCGCGAGCTGTGGGACCAGCAGGGCATCAGCGAAACCGCCGGCATCCTGGAAAGCACGAGCGCAGCAGTGGACGGCGACTATGTCGTGGCGCCGTACACATCCGGCGAACTCTATGCGCTGCAGGTGGACAATGGCCGCCCGGCCTGGAGCGAAATGCTCACCCGCTCCGGCACCCGCACCGCGCTCTCCGAACTCGACGACATCGCCGGCAGGCCGGTGATCGATCGCGACATGGTGTTCGCCATCAGCCATTCCGGCGTGATGGTGGCGATGAACATCAACACCGGCGAACGCGTATGGGCGCGCGATCTCGCCGGCATCCAGACGCCCTGGGTGGCGGGCGATTTCCTGTATGTGCTGACAAACGACGCGCGCCTGCTCTGCCTGCAGCGCAAGGACGGCAAGGTGAAATGGATTCACCAGCTGCCGCGCTGGCAGGATGAGGACAGCCGCTCCGATCCCATCGTGTGGGCAGGGCCCGTTCTCGTGTCCGACCGGCTGATTGTGGTGTCGTCCAACGGTCAGGCCTTCTCCATCTCGCCCTACACGGGTGATCTCATGGGCAAGACGGAAATTCCGGACGGCGCCTACATCGCGCCGGTGGTGGCCAACGGCACGCTCTATCTCTTGACCAACAGCGCCCAGCTGGTGGCGATGCGTTGAAGACGCGAATGGCGAATAGTGAGTAGCGAATAGGGATTCGCCTTTCCATTCGCTATTCGCTATTCGCTATTCGCCATGTCCTTAACCGTCGCCATCGTCGGCCGGCCGAATGTCGGCAAGTCGACTCTGTTCAACCGGCTCGCGGGCAAGAAGCTCGCCATCGTGCACGACACGCCGGGTGTGACGCGCGACTGGCAGGAAGCAGATGCCGAACTCGGGCCGCTGAAATTCCGCATCATCGACACAGCCGGATTCGAAAGCGCGAAGGATGAAAGCATCCTGGCACGCGCCACCGAACAGACGCGGCGCGCGATCGGCGCGGCCGATGTCTGCCTGTTCCTCATCGATGGCCGCGCCGGTGTGACCGCCGGCGACGAGATCATCGCCGCCGACTTGCGCAAATCCGGCAAGCCCGTGGTGCTGGCGGCCAACAAGGTGGAGAGCCGCAGCATCGCCAACACGCTCTCCGAAGCCTATTCGCTCGGCTTCGGCGAACCCGTCGCACTATCGGCCGAGCATGGGCTGGGACTTGGCGAACTGTACGAGGCGCTGAGCGCGTTCGCCGAACCCGAACCGGAAGCTGAAGACGAAGGGCCGGAAGAAGAAGACGCAACCAAGCCGCTGAAGCTTGCCATTGTCGGGCGGCCGAATGTCGGCAAGTCGAGCCTGTTCAACAAGCTGATCGGCGAAGAGCGCGCCCTGACTTCGCCCGAGGCCGGCACCACGCGCGATGCGGTGATCGCCACCTGGGACATCGGCGGCCGCACCTTCCTGCTGCACGACACCGCAGGCCTGCGCAAGAAGGCGCGCGCGGCGGGCCACACGCTGGAGGAACTCTCCATCGACAGCACGCTCGGCGCCATTCGCTTCGCCGAATGCGTGATCGTGCTGATGGATGCCAACGCCGCGTTCGAGAAGCAGGACCTCATCATCGCCGATCTCGTGGCGCGCGAAGGCCGCGCCATCGTCTTCGCCATCAACAAATGGGACCAAGTCGAGGAACGCGCCGGCGCCATCGGCCGCTTCCGCGACACGCTCGACGAACTGCTGCCGCAGGTGTCGGGCGCGCCGCTGATCGCGGTGTCGGCCCGCACCGGCGAAGGCATCGAGCGCGTGCTGGAAGCCGTGCTGGCCGCCGACAAGGCCTGGAACACGCGCGTCTCCACCGGCGAACTGAACCGGTTCTTAGAACAAGCGCTGGAGCGGCATCCGCCGCCAGCCATCTCAGGCCGC
>DATIYG010000019.1:0-4132 GCA_035517755.1 Rhizomicrobium sp.
CTGGGTGCCGTTTTCGGGCATCGTACAGATATAATAGCGCGTTGGGCTGCTGTCAGAGCAACTGCCAAGGGGAACCCGCGATGATCTTCCGCCAGATGTTCGATCCGGCGTCGTCCACCTACACCTATCTGCTGGCGGATGGCGGCTATGCGGTCCTGATCGATCCCGTGTTCGAGCAGGTGCGCCGCGATGCGGCGCTGCTTTGCGAGCTGTCGCTCAAGCTGCTGTGGACGCTGGAAACCCATGTGCACGCCGATCATGTGACCGGCGCATGGATGATGAAGCAGCGCACCGGCAGCCGGACCGCCGTCAGCGCGGACAGCGGCGCCACCTGCCCGGATCGCTTGCTGCGCGATGGCGACCGGATCGAATTCGGCGGGCGGGCGCTCGACGTACGCGCCACGCCCGGCCACACCAGCGGCTGCGTCACCTATGTGCTCGACGACAAGAGCATGGCCTTCACGGGAGATTGCGTGCTCATCCGCGGCTGTGGCCGCACCGATTTCCAGCATGGCAGCTCGCCCAAGCTTTATCGCTCGGTGCACGAGAAGATTTTCTCGCTGCCGGACGAGTGCCTGCTCTATCCCGCCCACGATTATCGCGGCCTGACGGTCACCAGCGTGGCGGAGGAGAAGGCGTACAATCCGCGGCTTGGCGCGCTGGTGGGCGAGGGCGATTTCGCCGGCTACATGCAGAACCTGAAGCTGGCGCATCCCAAGCAGATCGATGTCGCCGTGCCGGCCAATCTCGAATGCGGCCGGCCCAAGGATGGAGTGACCAACATGAGCGATCCCAACTGGGCGCCGCTGTCGATGTCATTTGCCGGTGTGTGGGAGATCGATCCGCATTGGGTGGAGGAGAACCGCGCCGCCATCACGGTTCTCGATGTGCGCGAACCGTCCGAATTCGACGGACCGATGGGGCACATTCCGGGCGCAGTGCTGCTGCCGCTCGGACAGCTTGGCGAGCGTGCCGGGGAATTGTCGAAAGACAAGCCGGTAGTTGCCGTGTGCCGGTCCGGCGCGCGTTCGGCCCAGGCGACGAAGATCCTCGCCGACGCGGGATTTGCGAAGGTCGCAAATCTGCCGGGCGGCATGCTGCGCTGGCGCGCCGAAGGCCGCGCTGCCGAAGGCGGCACTGCCTGACCGGAACAGTCGCGGTCGCGGCGTGTTGAAGGAGAGATGACAATGCTCTCTCGCGATGATGCTGTTTCCACCCGCTCCCTGGTTGGGCGATTGCGTTCGGCCGCCGAATCTTTGCCCGTTCCGGGTGCGGCAGGCTTTGGCGAAACGTTCGCGCGGTTTGGCGATGCCCGGATAGTTCTGCTCGGCGAGGCAACGCACGGCACATCCGAATTCTATCGCGCACGTGCCGCAATCTCACGCGAGCTGATCGAACATCACGGGTTCAACATCGTGGCGGTGGAAGCCGACTGGCCGGATGCCGCTCGCATCGATCGCTACGTCCGTCATCGTCCGCATGCGCCGAGCGAAGAGGCGGCGTTCGCGCGCTTCCCTACCTGGATGTGGCGCAATCAGGAGGTGCACGATTTCGTCGGCTGGCTGCGCATCCACAATGAACGCCACACGCCGGACGCGCGCGTCGAATTCCGCGGGCTCGATGTCTACAGCCTGCGCGCCTCGATTGCGGCGGTGCTCGCCTATCTGCGTCGTGTCGATCCGGATGCGGCAAAAGAGGCGCGCCGGCGCTATGGCTGTCTGACGCCATGGCAGGACGAACCGGCGCGCTATGGCCATCGCGCGATGATGGGGGCTGAAACCTGCGAGCGCGAGGCCGTGGCGCAACTGCGCGCGCTGCTCGACAGGCGGCTGGAATATATTGCGAAGGACGGCGAGGACTTCTTCGATGCCGAGCAGAACGCCCGCATCGTGCGCGCGGCGGAGGAATACTACCGCATCATGTATCACGGCTCGACCGAGTCGTGGAACCTGCGCGACCGGCACATGTTCGACACCTTGCAGTCGTTGATGCGGCGGCGAGCCGATGCCAAGGCCATCGTGTGGGCGCACAATTCACACATTGGCAATGCCGCGGCGACGTCGATGGGCTGGGAAGGCGAGTTCAACATCGGCGAACTGTGCCGCACAGCTTACGGCGACGATTGCGTCGCCATCGGGTTCGGGACGGACCGCGGCACCGTGGCCGCAGCCTCCGACTGGGACGAGCCGATGGAAGTCAAGACCGTGCTGCCGGCGCGCGAGGACTCGTTCGAGCATCTGTTCCGGTCCACCGGACTGTCGCGTTCGCTCACTGACTGGCGCACGAGGAACGAAGATCTGCGCGAACCGCTTGGCATTCCACGGCTGGAACGTGCCATCGGCGTCGTCTACCGGCCCGACACGGAATTCCTCAGCCACTATTTCCGTGCGGTGCTGTCAGAGCAGTTCGACGCGTTCGTCTGGTTCGAGGACACGCACGCCATTACGCCGCTCGGGCGGGGCGACATCCCCAAAGCCGCGCCGGAAACCTATCCGTTCGGCCTTTAAGCTTCCGCGTCCGCGATCGTCGGTGCCACCAAATGGGCGAAGACAATGCGTACAAACAGGAGAATGACCGCCGCGATTCCCATCAATCCCACATGGATCAACCAGAACGTTGTGTCGGGCATGCTGCCAAGCAATCCGCCCAACGGCCCTACGAGAAACGTGTTACCGATGAAGAGGTGGATGTAGTAGACGGCAATCATGATGCCACCGAGCCCTCGTGGCGCCGCGCGCGAATAAAGCGCAAGGCCGACGGGCAAGACGTTCGCGAACCCGACATCGTTCAAGATGTGAAAGCCGAGCGCCCAATAGAGAGGCACCGGAACCCCGGTCGATGCCTTGACCGCAGAACAGCCAGCAAGCACCAACGGGCCCAATGCACTGATCGCGACGCCGATGACGATCTTGGTGATTTCATCAGGCTCTTTCCAACGCTTTCCGTACCAACGCCAGAACGCGATCACGCCGATCATGGTGACCGCGCTGACGAACGCGTCGACCGAAACGATCCATGTAATCGGCATATTGAAGCCGAGAAGATGCGTCTGAAACGTCTTTTCGCCCCACACGAGGTAGGCGTCGAAAATCTCCTGATTGCCGATGATGGAGAGCGCCAGAACCGGCAACAGCGCCACGAGCAGGATTATCGCCTTCCAATCGCGGGGCGTCAGCTTGTGGCGTTCGACATGCTCCGACTTGGCATGAATCGGCTCCGGCGGATAATTGCGCCGGCCTGTGAGGTAGATCGCAAGTCCAAGGAGCATTCCCACACCGGCCGCTACGAAACCGAGGTGCCAATCGACGCGCTGACCGAGATAGCCGCAAATGACGGGTGAAATAATCACCGCAAGCTGAATGCCCATGAAATAGATCTGGAATCCGTCAGCGCGGCGCTTGTCCTCGATGCTGTAGAGATCGCCGACCTGGCTTGCGATGTTGCCCTTGAAGCAACCGACGCCCGCGAGAAGAAGCGCCAGTGCAATCAAAAATGTGGAATTGAGCGCCAGCAGGAAGGTTCCGATCACCATCGTGATCGCGCCGATGGTGACGGTGGTCGTGCGGCCCAGCAGCCGGTCGGCGAGAAACCCGCCTGCTAGTGGCGTGAGATAGACCAGCCCGGCGTAGAGTTGGGCCGTGTTGGATGCCACCGCCATTTGCGTCTGATTGCCGAATAACCAAGGCACTGCCCGTCCAACCGCAGCCAGAAACTGGCGGAAGCCCGCGAAGCCCCATACCTGCTCGATGTGTCCCGGCTGCAGCAGATAGTGCGTGAGGTACAGCACCAGCAGGGTCTGCATGCCGTAATAGGAGAAGCGCTCCCAGAATTCGGATGCGGAAAGCCAGCCGAGCCCGCGCGGGTGGCCAATGAAGGCGGTGTCGTCGGCAATCGAACGCGGCAACACGGCCACGGCAGCTTCGGTCAAGGCGAATCCCCCTGAAGGTCTTGATTTGCCGCACTCTTTCGAAGCGGGCGTCCGCGCGCAAGTCAAAAACCGGTGTGGGTCGGGCGGTTAAGGTTTCCGGGCTTCGACCACGAGGGCCTGCATGCGGCCGCCGATCCGGCCGCTGCCAAATTGCCGCGCCAGCGCGGCTGCCGCAGCGTTGGTCGCTTCCTCCAGCCGGGCGGG
>DATIYG010000020.1:0-8454 GCA_035517755.1 Rhizomicrobium sp.
ATCCCAGAACTGGTCGAGCCAGGCGCGGAGCGGACCGAGCCCCGCTGGGTCTATCCGGTAGATGTGACGGGTGCCCTGGCGCTCCTCTTTCACGAGTCCCGCCTCCTTCAGCACCTTGAGATGCTGCGATACCGCCGGCCGGCTGACCGCCATTCCCTTCGCGAGTTCGCCCACGGCGCGCGGCCGGCGGCGAAGGCGCTCCAGGACCAGTCGGCGGGTCGGGTCGGCCAACGCAGTAATGGCATTTCCGTAAGACATAGCTTACAGTAAGTTATTGCTTACCTAAATTCAAGCCCCGATCGCCTACGAAAATTCAGAAGCTTGGTATAGCGATCGACCGTCATTCGGTTGGCGGTCGAGCGGCACGGTCGACTGTTGACACAGCCGGGAGCCACCCCTAGAACCCGCGGCTCTAAAAACCCGCGGGAAAGCAGGAGAATCCGTCATGAAGCGCCCCTATCAGCCAAGCCGGCTCGTCAGGAAGCGCCGTCATGGGTTCCGCTCCCGCATGGCAACTGCCGGCGGCCGCAAAGTCATCGCACGCCGCCGCGCAAGTGGCCGCAAGAAGCTATCGGCCTAAGACGGCCGAAGCGCCTCCCCGGAAGCTCAAAATGATCCGGCTGCGCCACCGGACCGACTTTCTGCGCGCCCAACGTGGCCGGCGCGTGGTGAAGCCGTCTGTAACCTTGGAAACGATTGCCACACCGGCGGACTACGCGGCCGCCGGCGCAGCCCGGATCGGCTTTACGGCGACCCGCAAGATCGGCGGCGCCGTCGAGCGGAACCGGGCCAAGCGGCGTTTGCGCGCGGCCGCGGCCCAGCTTCTCCCCCTTTATGGGCGGGAGGGCAGCGATTATGTACTCGTCGCGCGCGCGGCCACCTTGACCGCGCCGTTCGCCCAGATTCTGGATGACATGACCGCCGCGCTGAAAAGCGTTCGTGCCGCCAAAACGGAAAGCCGCTCGTGATCCACCGCTTCCTCACGCTGATGCGCAATGCGAGCGTCGCGATTCTGGTGGCGCCGATCTGGCTATACCGCTGGCTGATTTCGCCGATGTTCGTGTCGCCGTGCCGCTTCCAGCCGACCTGTTCGGTCTACGCGATCGACGCGCTGCACGAGCATGGACCCTTCAAGGGCCTCTATCTCACGGCGCGGCGCCTGCTGCGCTGCCATCCCATCGCCTGGCTCGGCGGATCGTCGGGCTTCGATCCCGTCCCACGAAATATGAAGATCCATGGATAGCAACAACAAGAACCTCTTCATCGCGATGCTGCTGTGCGCGGCCGTTCTGTTCGGTTGGCAGTATTTCATTGCCGGCCCGCAGATGCAGAAGGAGCAGCAGCGCCAACATCTGCTGGCCAAGCAGAAGGGTGCGGAGGCGCAACAGCCTTCCGCAAACCTTCCGCAAGCGTCGGCAGGTGCCCCGAAGCAGCTGACGCGCAGCGCGGCGCTGAAGCAGGGCGGCGCGCGCGTGGTGATCACCACGCCGTTGCTGAGCGGCACGCTGCGCCTGGCCGGCGCGCGCTTCGACGATCTGCAATTGGTCAAGTACCGCGAGACGCTCGATCCGAAGAGCCCGGAAATCGTGCTCTTCTCGCCCCAGAGCACCGCCTATCCGTACTACGCGGTGTTCGGATGGGTTGCCGCGCCCGGCTCGAACATCAAGGTGCCGGACGACACAACACCGTGGAAGCTCACGGGCGGAAAGATGCTGACACCGGACACACCGGTGACACTTACCTGGGACAATGGACAGGGCCTCACCTTCACGCGCACCATCGCGGTCGACAAGCAGTACATGTTCACCGTGAGCGACACGGTCGCGAATCACAGCCACGATGCGGCGGTGCTGTACCCGTATGCCTATGTGTCCCGCAGCAATATCCCGCAGGACAAGCACTACATGGCGCTGCACGAAGGATTCGTCGGCATCCTGGGCGGCGATCTGCAGGATCCGAACTACAGCGATCTGAAACCCGACAAGCGGGAGGAGACTTTCCACTCCACCGGCGGTTGGCTCGGCATCACCGACAAATACTGGATGGCGGCCGTCGTGCCGCCGCAGAACGAGGCGGTGGACGCCTCCTATCGCACGACCGATGCGGCGGCAAAGAAGGACTACCAGGCGGACTATCGGCTTGGCCCTCGTGCCATTGCGCCCGGCGCAACCGTGCATCTGACGCAGCGGATGTTCGCCGGCGCCAAGGTCGTGACGATCCTGCGCGACTACCAGGACCGTCTCGGCATCCCGCGCTTCGACTACGCGATCGACTGGGGCTGGTTCTTCTTCTTCACGCGGCCGATTTTCTGGTTGCTCGATGTGTTCGGCCATTCGGTCGGCAACATGGGCATCGCCATCTTGCTGCTGACCATCGTGGTGCGCCTGCTCTTCTTCCCGCTCGCCAATACGCAGTTCAAATCGATGAGCCGGATGAAGCGGCTACAACCGGAGGTGGAGCGCATCAAGGAACGCTTCGCCGACGACAAGATGCGCCAGCAGCAGGAGATGATGGAACTCTACAAGCGCGAGAAGGCGAACCCGCTTTCCGGCTGCCTGCCCATCTTCATCCAGATTCCCGTGTTCTTCTCCCTCTACAAGGTTCTGCTCGTCACCATCGAGATGCGCCATGCCCCGTTCTTCGGCTGGATCAGGGATCTGTCCGCGCCGGATCCGACATCGCTGCTGAACCTGTTCGGGCTCCTTCCCTACAATCCGCACGTCGTGCTGCCAGCGTTCCTGGCATTCCTCTCGATCGGCATCTGGCCGATCGTGATGGGGGCCACACAATGGCTGCAGACGAAGATGAACCCGGCGCCAAGCGACCCGGTGCAGGCGAAGATGTTTTCGCTGATGCCGATCATATTCACCTTCATGTTGGCCACGTTCCCGGCGGGTCTCGTGATCTACTGGACGTGGAGCAACATGCTCTCGATGATCCAGCAATATGTGATCATGAAGCGCGAGGGTGCGGAGATTCACCTGTTCACGAATCTCAGGCTGCACGATGTGTGGGACCGCATCACCGGAGCGAAAAAAAAAGAAGCGCCCGCCGAATGATGGCGAGTCATGAGCGGTGACACGGAAGCCGCGCGCAAGCTCTTCACCGGACCTTGCGAATTTATCGCCGGCGCCGCTTCGCTCGATGCGCTGCCCGAAAGGCGGTTGCCGGAAGTGGCCTTTGTCGGCCGCTCGAATGTGGGTAAATCGAGCCTGATCAACGCGCTGACGGGGCGCGGCAATCTCGCGCGCGTGTCCAACACGCCGGGCCGAACCCGGCAGATCAATCTGTTCGCGCTGCGCGATCGGCTGATGCTGGCGGACTTGCCCGGCTACGGCTTTGCGAAGATCTCAAAGGCGGAAGCGCGCAGCTGGAACGATCTGATCCTCGGCTACCTTCACACGCGGAAGATGCTGCGCCGTATCGTGCTGCTGATCGATGCCCGGCGCGGTGTGATGGAGTCGGATGAAGCGGCGATGTCGTTGCTCGATCGCGCCGCGGTTCCGGTGCAAACGGTTCTCACCAAGGCGGACAAACTCAAAGCGGATGAACTGGCCGGCGTGAAAGACAACGTTGCGGGCGCGTTAACCGCGCATCCGGTTGTACTCTCGAATGTGATGGCGACATCGGCGGAATCCGGCGCAGGTATCCCGGAATTGCGGGCTTTGCTCGCCGAATTGGCTGACCATGGATAATTCGTCCGTTGGCGGCCCGCGCCTGCTTGGGGTATAAGCCGGAAAATTCGAGGGCCAGATGGCGCTTCAGGACGACTTCACCACGCCCGACAGGAATTTGCGGACGCTGGCGCGTTGGCGCTCGACGGCACGCGTTCTCGTCGAGGCGCTGCCCTACATCCTGCAATATGACGGCAAGACGATTGTCGTGAAGTATGGCGGCCACGCCATGGAGGGTGGCGTCTCCGAACATTTCGCCCAGGATATCGTGCTGATGAAGCAGATCGGCATCGATCCGATCGTGGTGCATGGCGGCGGACCACAGATCGGATCGATGCTGAAGAAGCTCCAGATCCAGTCGAACTTCATCGATGGACTTCGCGTCACCGACGAAGCCTCCATCGAAGTCGTCGAGATGGTGCTGACCGGATCGATCAACAAACAGATCGTCACCGGGATCAACGCCGCCGGCGGCCGCGCCGTGGGCATTTCCGGCAAGGACGGCAACCTCGTCATCGCCAAGAAGATCGAGCGCATCAAGCTCGATCCCAAGACTTTGCAGAGCAAGCAGGTCGATCTGGGTTACGTCGGCGAACCGGAAACGGTCAATCCCGAAGTGCTGAGCACCATCATCAACTCGGACCTTATTCCGGTGATCGCGCCGATCGGCGTCGGCAAGAAGGGCGAAACCTACAACATCAACGCGGACACCGTTGCCGGCGCGGTTGCGGGTGCGGTTTCCGCCGTGCGCCTGCTGCTGCTTACGGATGTGGAGGGTGTGCTCGATCGTGACGGGAAGCTGATCCAGAAGCTCAACGTCGCCGAGGCGCGCGCGCTGATCGCGGACGGCACCATTTCCGGCGGCATGATTCCGAAAATCGAAACCGCTATCGACGCGGTCGAAGCGGGAGTCGAAGCCGCCGTCATTCTCGACGGCCGGGTGCCGCATGTTCTGCTGCTCGAAATCTTCACCGAGCACGGCGCCGGAACCATGATCACGGCCGAATGATCCTGCGTCGCCTTTCGTTGTGCGCAGGCTTCCTGCTTGTGGCCGCGGCGGCTTGGCCGATGGCTGCGCAGGCCGAGCTCAAGATCTGCAACCAGACGAGCTACATCCTCTACACCGCGGTCGGGTCGGCGACACAGGCCGAGCTTGATGCGCACGGGTGGATAAGAATCGAACCTGGCGACTGTGGCGTTGGCATTGAAAGCTCGCTGACCGCGCCCGCCTATTTCATTTACGCCAAAACGTCGCAGGCTCACGCCGGCGCCGCTCGGGCCTGGGGCGGCAAGGTGCCGATCTGCGCGCGCGACACCAACTTCAACACGAAGACAAAGCTGCCCATCAAAGGCTGCCCGGGCGCTGACTACTACCGGATGCCGTTCGCTCTGGTGGAGCGTCACGGCCGGACGTCATGGACCGCGACTCTGACGGAAGGTCCCTCGCCGAAGTCGCTGAAAGAGGCGAAGCGTGCCGGTATCAACCGTCTGCTGACCGACCTCGGCTACCATGTGAACGTGCCGGGTGACCGGGCCCGCGACCTCGCCCTGGACGATTTCCACAAGCGCATGAAGCTGCCAGCCGATGCAACCGACTCCGACCTGTTCGATGCACTGGAGACGGAGGCGCTGAAGATCGTCGCACCGGCGGGTTACACGATCTGCAACGACACCGACGGTCCTCTGTCGGCAGCCATTGGGATTCCGAAGAACAAGGCGGTCGATACCAAGGGTTGGTGGCAGATCGGGCCGGGCGCGTGCTCGCGTGTGGTCAACGACGCGCTGAAGACCGATCGCGTCTATCTGCTTGCGGAGGACAAGGACAAGCGGCCGCTCGTGAGCGGTCCCACAAAGCTCTGCGTCGCCGACATCGAATTCGAAATCCTCGGCAATGGACGCTGCAGCAAAGGCCTCAAGGCGATGGGATTTGCGGTCACCAACACCAAAGGCCGCTCCGGCTATGTCGCAAGCATCGGTGAGAGCGGGCTACTTCCACCTGCGCCGTTGCCGGCTTACAGGACCGGCACCGCGAAATAATCGAGGTGCCAGCGCATCTCTTCCTCGCTGAGCGGAAAGTCGACGCCGCGGCGCGCCGGCAGCAATTCGCTGGCCGGTAAACGCATGACGAAAGTCTGGATCTTGAAAGCGGTTCGCATGCTCAGGCCGGCGCGCCAGACGAGCGCCGTGATCGGCTTGGCCGTGCGGGCATCGAGGATGCGCCGCACTGTGTCGACCGAGACGCTCGCCATCCTCGAGAGCGCCGCCACGATGAACTCGCGCCTGCCCGCTTCGGCTGCGCCTTCGATTGCACCGTCGGTGAGGTCACCCGACTTGAACAGTCGCCGCACCTCCTCCGCTGCCGCCACGGAGGGATCGCCGGACTCCTCCATAAGGCCGTGCTCTACCTGCTCGCGCGTCCGCCTGGCGAGCAGTTCGCGTGTCTCGTCGTCTAGGCCATGCCGGGCGGCGAGACGATCGAGCAACGCCGCGCCAACGAAGCCTGCGAGCCTCCGGATGGCCCGCTGGGAAAGCTCGCTGCGCAACACCAGCGGCAGATGCCATTCCTTGATATGCGATCCGTTCTCGATGATCTTGTCCAGCGTCTGCTGGCGGATCTCTGCACTCGAGTTGGCCAGCAATGCGGAAATCGCCGGCACACAAAGCGCCTCGGCAATGGCCGCCGAAATGTTCGCCGTCACGGGCTTCCGGTGGGCGATGGCCACGAGGATGTAGCTCGCCTGGGCCGTCGAGATAATCTCGGACAGATCGGCGTCCGACAACAGGGGAGAATATTCGAGAATCGGGGCCGCCACGCTTTCCACGTCGCGGGCCAGCGCTTTCACCACGTGCTTCGGCACGCAATCGAGCAGTTTGATTTCCTCGGCAAGGATGGCGCGCACGCGAGGGAGCTGGTCACGCGCAAGCCGCTCCAGGGTTTCAATCGTAAGCGAACGGACCTTCTCGCTCGCATCATCGGGAAGGTTGGGGATGAGGCGCCCGATCTTGCGGGCGAGTTCGGCTCTGACTTCGTCATCCTTGTCGTCGGCTAACAGGCGGTTGGCGTGTGCCGGGGTGTGCGGGTTCGCGGCGACAATCCGGCGCGCGAAAGCCTCGCCATCGGTCGCGATGAAAAAGAGGGCTTCGGGCGGCGCATCCTCGCGTGCCGCCAAGGCCTCATGCGCCTTGTGGTCCTGCTGCTCCAGAAGACGCACGACGGCCTTTGGCTCAAGCCGCTCCGGCAGACCACCTGCGGTGAGTGATTTGGACTTTCCCAACAAGGCACACTTCTCCCCGCATCATTGTGGGGGGCGGCACTTAAGAGTGGCTGAAGCCAAATGGTTACCGAATGCCTTGCTTGGCCGCATCGGCTCGGCCATTTTGCCGGAATGACCGGAAATTTGGCGCAAACCATCGAGTCCGCCTGGGAACAGCGGGACACATTGTCGGCCTCGACAAAGGGGCCGGTCCGCGAGGCGGTGGAAGCAGCCCTCGAGGACCTCGACTCCGGCCGCCTTCGCGTGGCGGAGAAAGTGGGCGGCGAGTGGCATGTCCATCAATGGCTGAAGAAGGCCGTGCTCCTGTCCTTCCGCCTGAACGACATGGCGCTGGTCGAAGGCGGCCCGGATGGCGCGCATTGGTGGGACAAGATCGAATCGAAGTTCGCGCGCTGGGATGAAGCACGGTTTCGTGCTGCAGGCTTCCGCGCGGTGCCGGGCGCCATCGTCCGCCGCTCCGCCTACATCGGAAAAGGCGTGGTGCTCATGCCGTCCTTCGTGAACGTGGGCGCCCATGTGGGCGACAACACGATGGTCGACACCTGGGCGACGATCGGCAGCTGCGCGCAGATCGGCAGCGGATGCCATATCTCCGGCGGCGCCGGCATCGGCGGCGTGCTGGAGCCGCTGCAGGCAACGCCAACGATCATCGAGGACAATTGCTTCATAGGCGCGCGCTCTGAAGTGGCGGAAGGCGTGATCGTCGGCGAAGGCTCGGTGCTGTCGATGGGCGTGTATCTCACCTCCTCGACCAAGATCATCGATCGTGCCACGGGGGAGATTCTATATGGCCGCGTGCCGCCGTATTCAGTTGTAGTATCCGGCTCGACGGGCCATGGGCCGGACCGGCCGGGGCTGTACTGTGCCGTGATCGTCAAGCGCGTGGACGAACGCACCCGCGCCAAGACCTCGATCAACGAATTGCTCAGGGATTAGATGGTCGACGCCGTCTCACTCGCCCAAGCCTTGATCCGCCGTCCATCGGTGACGCCGGCGGATGAAGGCGCCATCGATGTCCTGGTTCAGGCACTGGAGCCGTTGGGGTTCCGATGCCAACGACTGCGCTTCGAGGAAGCCGGAACGGCGCCGGTCGAAAATCTTTATGCGCGCCTCGGGACGGGTGGACCGAATTTCTGTTTCGCCGGACATACCGACGTGGTGCCACCGGGCAATCCGAAAACATGGCGGTTTGATCCATTTTCGGCAGAGGTTCGCGACGGCGTTCTCTACGGCCGCGGCGCCGCCGACATGAAATCGGCCATCGCGGCGTTCATCGCGGCCGCAGCGCGGTATCTTGAAAAGCAACGGCCGAACGGATCAATCAGCCTGCTCATTACGGGCGACGAAGAAGGCGCCAACATCAACGGCACCAAGAAGGTGCTGGCATGGTTGAAGGAGCACGGTGAGCGGCTCGGCCATTGCGTTGTGGGGGAGCCGACGTCCAGCGTGATGGCGGGAGACACCATCAAGATCGGCCGGCGCGGCAGCATGCGGATAGAAATCGT
>DATIYG010000021.1:0-5665 GCA_035517755.1 Rhizomicrobium sp.
TGCGCCTTCGCGCAATCGAAGCTCGGGCCGCTATCCGGATCGGGAGACGGCGCGGCCGGCATCGCGTTCGTGCCGGTCAGGAACGCGAGCGCCGCGCCCGCAAATGCCACACTTGCCAGCCATCTCATCGCCGCCCCTTACAATCCGCCGCCGCTGGCCCTATATTCCTCTTCCGCAACAAGATTCGAAAGGAGGTGATCCAGTGTCTCATTGTCATGACCTGCGGCCGACGAAAGGTGCCGCGACCTGGATCAGCGCTTCTGGCGAGGTCCGGGCCTAGGCCAGACCTTTCGCGGATCCTTCGTCAGGTTCCGCAAACTGACAATGGAAGGGCCGTTCCCGTTTGGGGGGCGGCCCTTCGTCGTTTCAGTCCGCGCATGGCCGCCTCGCGCCAGTGTGATGGCTCGTTTCCAGTTTGCGCCGCCGGCAGCGTGCTAGAACCGGCGCGGTTCGTAATTTGTGGGGGAGTTCATGCGCATCCTGAAATTGGCCGCGGCGTCCTTGATTCTTGCCGCCGGAGTTGCTGTGGCGGCAGCCGATGATCACGCCATCGACGTGTCCGCGATGGATACATCGGTGAAGCCGGGCGACGATTTCTTCGCCTATGCCAATGGCGCCTGGGTGAAGCGGACGGAGATCCCGCCGGATCAAAGCCGCTGGGGTGCGTTCTCGATGCTGCGCGAAGAGGCCGTCACGCGAACGCGCGATCTCATCGAAGCTGCAGCGAAAGGAAAGCCCGCTCCCGGATCGAACGCACGCAAGGTCGGTGACTACTTCGCCAGCTACATGGACGAAGCGGCGATCGAGAAGGCGGGGCTCACCCCGCTCAAGGCCGATCTGGCGCGCGTGGCCGCGATCAAGACCAAGAGCGAGCTGGCCGCCGAGATCGGCAAGACGCTGCGCGCCGACGTCGACATCATGAACAACACGAATTTCTACACCGAGAATCTGTTCGGCCTGTGGACGTCGCCGGGGCTGGAAGATTCCGGACATTACGTTGCGTATCTGCTGCAAGGCGGGCTCGGCATGCCGGACCGCGAATATTATGTGTCGCCCAATCCGAAAATGGAGGAGACGCGCAAGGCCTATCTCGCGCATGTGGCCGCCGTGCTGAAACTGGCGGGCGTTGCCAATGCGGAGAAGCGCGCGCAGGCGGTTGTTGCGCTCGAGCACCGGATTGCCGAAGCCCATGTCAGCCGCGAAGACTCAGAGGATGTGCACAAGGGCAACAATCCGTGGACGCTCGCCGACTTCCCGGAGAAGGCGCCGGGATTCGACTGGCCGGTCTTCTTCAAGAGCGCGGGCCTCGACAAGGCCGGCACGATCATTGTGTGGCAGCCGGCCGGCGTGATCGGCACCGCGGCCGCGGTCGGCTCAGAGCCGCTGGATGTGTGGAAGGATTATCTCGCCTACCATCTCGTCAATCGCGCTTCGAGCTACCTGTCGAAGCCGTTCGTGGATGAACGCTTCGCGTTCTACGGCAAGGTTCTCTCCGGCACGCCGAAACTGCGCGACCGCTGGAAGCGCAGCATCGATGCAACAAGCTTTGCGCTCGGCGATGCGGTGGGCCAACTCTACGCCAAGCGATACTTCACGCCTGAAGCCAAGGCCCGCATCGAAACCATGGTGACGAACATCAAGGCCGCGTTCGCGCGCCGCATCGATGCGCTCACCTGGATGTCGCCGCAGACCAAAGCCAAGGCGAAGGAAAAGGTGGCGAGCCTGTACGTCGGCATCGGTTATCCCGAAACTTGGCACGATTATTCCGGACTCAACATCGTGCGCGGCGATGCCTTCGGCAACTGGAAGCGTGCCGAACTCTTCGAACTGAACCGGCAGGAAGGCCGGCTCGGCAAGCCGGTCGATCGCACCGAATGGTCGATGACGCCGCAGACGGTCAATGCCGTGAACCTGCCGCTGCAGAATGCGCTGAACTTCCCGGCGGCGATCCTCGAGCGGCCGTTCTTCGATGCGGCGGCACCCGATGCCTACAATTACGGCGCCATCGGTGCGGTGATCGGGCATGAGATCAGCCACAGCTTCGACGATCAGGGCAGCCAGTTCGATGCCAACGGCAAGCTCGCGAACTGGTGGACGCCTGCCGACTTCGCGCATTTCAAGGATTCGGCCAACCGGTTGGCACAGCAATACGATGCCTATGCGCCGTTCCCCGATCTGCATGTGAAGGGCCAGCAGACGCTGAGCGAGAACATCGCCGATGTGGCCGGACTTTCCGCCTCGTTCGATGCGTGGCGCGACTCGCTGCATGGCAAGCCGGCGGACAAGGTGCAGGGCTTCACCGGCGAGCAAATGTTCTTCCTCGCCTATGCGCAGACACGCCAGGACAAGCCGCGTGAAGCGACGCTTCGCCAGCAGATCCTGACGGATGGGCATGCGCCATCGCAGTATCGCGCCGATGCGGTGCGCAACATCGACGGCTGGTACGACGCGTTCAATCCGAAACCGGGAGAAGCGCTCTATCTGGCGCCGGACGCGCGCGTGCGCGTCTGGTGATCAGCTCGCCAGTACGATGCCGATGGGCGGCGAAGACGCACGCGCCAGTGTGTCGATCGCTTGCGCGACAGCAGGGCGCGGGCCGACATCGGTGCGCGTGACCAGCATCACAGCATCCGAATAGCGGGCGATGGCGGATGCGCCGCCATTGGAAAGGACCGGCGGCGCGTTGACGATGAGGAGATCGCATGAGCCGCGCAGATGGCCGAGCAATTGCGCCATCTGGCCGGACGCCGCGATGCGGTAGGCATCGCCGCGGGCCTGCGCCGGCGACAGCATCAAGGCGTTCGAACGCGGGTCCTTCAGGTACGACTTGTTGAGAGGCGCGCGTCCGCCCAGCACTTCCGTCAACCCGAAGCGCAGGCGCTTGTAGCCGGCGAGCGGCGCAAGCGTCGGCTGTGCGATGTTGCCGTCGATCACGATGGTGCGCCGGCCCATGCGCGACGCAGCGCGCGCGAGACTCAGCGCAACCGTCGCCGCACCTTCGCCGGATTGCGGCGACGTCACGGTGATGACGCGCGGACCACCGCGCGCCGCTCCGTACGCGATCCTGTGCGCAAGCTGGCCGACGGCACGCGCGTAATCCGAATCGGGCCAGTCGGTGACGAGATCGGCTGCCCGCGCGTGCGCCACGCCCGGAATCTCGGCCAGCACCGGCACGCCGCGTAGTACGTTGCGCGGCATCAGGGACTGGAAGGCAGGCCCGAAACGCTCCGTCAGCAACGCGATCAGGACGCCGACAAGCAGCCCGGCCGGAATCGCGGCAAGCAGGATGAGCGTGCGATGCGGTGAGCTCGGCGCGATCGGCACCGAAGCGTGGGAAATCACGCTCGCATCCGATGCCTGGATCGCGTCCTGGTCCTGGATCGCGCGCAGGCGTTGCACGAAGGAATCGTAGATGGCGTGGGTGGACGCAGAGTTCACTTCCAAGGTCTTCAGCTTGACGCGCAGCATGTTCTGCCCGCCGGCCTGCTGCTCGGATTGCGACAGGCTTTCCTGGATTGACGCGACATTGGCGCGCGCGACCGACACGTCATTGGCGAGCGAGCCGGCAAGGCGGCTCACTTCCTCCGAAATCTTGTCCTCGATGTCCTTCTTCTGCTGCTCGGCGGCAATCAGCTTGGGATGCTTCGGCCCGTAGCGTGTCTCAAGGTCGGCCTCGTTCTTGATGAGATCGGCTTCCTGCGTGCGCAGCTGGATGATCAGCGGCGACGCAACCGCCTGCGAAATGTCAGCGCCGTGGCCCTGTTTCATCAGACTGTCGACGCGCTCGTAGGTCGCCTGCTTCTGCGCGAGATCGGCACGCGCCGCAACGAGCTGGCTGTTGATGGCGCTGATCTGCTGGTCAATCAGGGGAATGCCGTCATTCGTCTCGGTGATGTTGTGCTCGGCCTTGTAGCGCTCGACGGCGGCATCGTCGGCCTGCACCTGGCGCGACAGCTCGCGCACGCGGCCTTCCAGCCAGCCGGTCGCTTCCTTGGTCGCCTGGAATTTCGTCTGCAGCGACGATTCCACGTAGGTTTCGGCAATCGCATTGGCGATCTGCGCCGCCTTTTCCGGCGAGCGCGCGGAAAAGCGCACGGTGATGGCCGTGGACAGCCCCTCGCTTTCCACCGACAAACGTTTGAGGAAATTGCTGACGGTTCGTTCGTGCTGCGCAACCGACACATCGCCGGGCGCAGCGTAATCCGGTGCGGAGAACCATCCGCCGGCGGCAAATTCGGGATCGTTGTCGAGCCCCAGTCTGTCCACCACGCGCGAAGCAAGATCGCGGGAGGTGAGGATCTGGATCTGGTTCTGCACCGACGTCGGATCGGTCGGCAGCGCTGTGAGGACGGACGTTGCATCCGCCACATTGTTGCGGCGGCTTTCCAGCATCACCACGGCGGAGGCGGAATACATCGTCGGCAGGATCATCAGCACGATGGCGGTGAGCGCCACGACGATGGCCGCAATGGTAAAGATCAGCCCGCGCCGGTCGCGGACAACCTGAACGACATCGGCGACACGGACGCGGGATGTGCCCGCGCCGGCCGGGTCATCGCCAGCCATCGTGATCGTTGCCGCGCCTGCCATTTACCGCCGAATGCCTTCCGCCGGACTGCCGAAAATTGGGCCTTCGGATTTAACCCTTCGCAAACTGAAGAACCCTTAACGGTGGGGCCTGGGTTAATCAGAGCTTAAGCGCATCCGTGGCCGTGAAAGCGCGTCCGCAATCGCGTCCCACATTGGCTTGGCATTCAAATCCCGGTCCAACGGAAGGGTGCGCGGACTGTATCCTTTCAGGACATCGCGCCAGCCGGGCGGATCGAGGAAGCGGTCGGACAGGCCCCAGGTGAGGACGGCGAGGGTGGCGGGGCTGTCGACAGCCACATCGAGGAAGCGGCGCGTTGCATCGGCGACGGCGCGATCGCGCGCTGCGATGTCCAGCGGGCCGCCGCTGTCGTCGACATCGAGCTCGGTGACGAGCAGCTTCAGGCCCATCGATTTCAGGTGCCCGATGAAGTCGGCGAGCTTCTTCTGATCCACCTGCGGCCCGAATGCGGAGAGATGCCCCTGCATGCCATAGGCCTGGATCGGCACGCCGCGGGCGAGCGCGCTTTCGAGGAAATCGAGGGTGCGGGTGCGGAACGCATCGCTGGCGCCGGCCTCGCAGCCCCAATCGTTGTAGACGAGCAGCGCATTTGGATCGGCTTCGCGCGCGGTGTGAAAAGCGAGATCGATGTATTCGGGCCCGAAAGCTTTCAGCCACACCGTGCCGCGCATGGGCGTGGTGCCATCGAGCGCCAGCGCTTCGTTGACGACATCCCACGAATGCATGCGGCCGCGGTAGCGTGAAACGAGCGTCTGCACGTAGCCGGTGAGCAGGGTTTCCTTGCGTGAGGAAAGGACTGCGCCTTCTAGCCAGTCCGGATTGCGCTTGTGCCAGACGAGTGGATGCCCGCGCATCGCCATGCCATTTGCGCCGGCGAATTCGACCAGCGAATCCATGTGCGAGAAATCGAAGCGGCCCGGCTCCGGCTGGATGAGCGCGCGCTTCATCTCGTATTCCGGCACCAGAATGCTCGCATCGCGAAGAAGATGCGGCACGAAACTGTTATCGGCGAGCTGGTTGGTGCTCGTCGCCGTGCCAAACAGGATGCCGCGCTGC
>DATIYG010000022.1:0-2440 GCA_035517755.1 Rhizomicrobium sp.
TCAGATTATGCGGAGTGAGGAAGAGGGCACCAGGAACTAAACTGTTGATAACGAAGCGGGTCTCGGATTGAGCGGCCGCGCACTCCGCATAATCGTAGGCTCCGCATAATTGCGGTTATGTGGTGCACCACATAACCGCAAAGGCGCCGACGGTCTCGCCGCGCTGGTGCGCGAGCAACTCCGCCACGATCCGTTCTCGGGAACGATTTTTGTCTTCCGTTCGAAGCGAGCGGACCGCTTGAAGATTTTGGCCTGGGACGGGTCCGGACTGGTGCTGCTGTGGAAACGTCTGGAGCAGAACGCGTTCCGCTGGCCACCGATCAGCGATGGTGTGATGCGGCTCTCCGCCTCGCAGCTCGCCGCGCTGATGGACGGCCTGGACTGGTCGCGCCTGCATGTCCATGACGTTGCGCAGCCGACAGCGACATCGTGAGCCGCTGCGACCGATTGAATCGGGCCGCTCTTCGCATGCTACAACCTCCTGCGAATCAGATTGAATGGTTGATGTGGGCGACATCACAGATCAGCTTCCGATCGATATCGACACGCTGCAGGCGCTGGTGGCGGCGACGCGCGCGGAGCGCGACGCTGCGATCGCAAAATGCGACGCTGCGATCGCCGAGCGCGACCAGGCGCTGTCGCAGATGGATCGGCTGCGCCACCTCTTGCGCCAGCTGCAACGCGCGCAGTTCGGCCGCCGCTCGGAAAAGCTCGATCCGCAGCAACTGCTGCTAGCGATCGAGGACATCGAGCAGGCCCTCGCCAGCGACGAGGCGGCTGAGGACAAGAAGGACCCTGTGGGCGCACGCAAGCGCGCTGATAAGCGCCGCGCCGATCGTGGCGCGCTTCCGGCCCATCTGCCGCACCTCGACGTGACGGTTGCGCCCGAAGATACCAATTGCCCGTGCTGCCACGCGCCGATGCATGTGATCGGCGAGGAAACGTCGAAGCGGCTCGACGTCGTCCCGGCGCAGTTCCGCGTGATCGTCACCCATCGTCCCAAATATGCCTGCCGGGCCTGCACGGATGGCATGGTTCAGGCGTCGGCGCCAGAGCGGCTGATTAAGGGCGGGCTGCCGACCGAGGCCATGGTCGCCTATGTGCTGGTCGCCAAATATGCCTGGCATTTGCCGCTCTATCGGCAGGCCCAGATGCTGCTTGCGCAGGGCATCGACATCAAGCGCGCAGTGCTTGCGTTCTGGGTGGGCTATGCCGCCGCGGAGCTTCATCCGCTCTGGCTGCGGCTGCGCGAGATCATCCTGACCGCGGGCAAGGTCGCGGTCGACGAGACCACGGCCCCGGTGCTGGATCCCGGCCGTGGCCGCACCAAGAAGGGCTTCTTCTGGGCGATCGCGCGCGACGATCGGCCGTGGGGCGGAACCGACCCGCCAGCGGTGGCCTACACCTACGCGCCCGGTCGCGGCGCCGTCCACGGGCTCAAGCTGCTCGACGGCTATCGCGGCGTCGTGCAATGCGACGGCTATGCCGCCTACAAGACCATTGCCAACGCCTCTGACGAGGCGATCACACTGGCGTTCTGTTGGTCTCATCTGCGGCGCCGCTTCTTCGATATCGCGGAAGGCGGCCCTGCGCCGATCGCCAGCGAGGCGCTTGCGCGCATCGCCGCCCTCTATGCCATCGAAAAGACGATCAGAGGCCGCAGCGCCGATGAGCGCCGCGCCGTCCGACAGACGCGCAGCAAGCCTCTGGTGTTGGCGCTCAAGGCCTGGTTCGAGCAGCAGCACACCCGCGTCTCGGGCAAGGCGACGATCGCCGAGCATATCCAGTACGCCCTGAACCACTGGGACGGGCTCACGCGGTTTCTCGACGACGGTCGCATCGAGCTTGACACCAACATCGTCGAGCGAAGCATTCGTCCTCTTGTCCTTAATCGTAAAAACGCGTTGTTCGCGGGGCATGATCAGGGCGCGGAGAACTGGGCCTGCATCGCTTCGCTGATCGAGACCTGCAAGCTCTGCGGCGTCGAGCCGCAGGCCTATCTGACCGATGTCCTCACCAAGCTGGTCAATCTCTGGCCGGCCTCCCGCCTGGACGAACTGATGCCGTGGGCCTGGGTCGCCGAGCGCGGAAGAAGCCTCGCCGCTTGACGAACTCCGATCCTGGATCGCGGCCGTTGCGGTGGACCTCTTCGCCATCGGCTTGGTGCCGTCCGGCGGCTTCAGCAAGCCATGCCGGGCAACCCTGCGCCAGGCCGACAGAAGCTGTGGCGAGATCTCGTGCCGACCCGCAACCTCCGAGACCATGGCGCCCGGCGCGTAGGATTCCGCAACGATCTGCGCCTTGACATCGTCGTCCCAACGACGGCGCAGGCGCCGAGCCTGTAACGCGTCAACAACATCCGAAATCATGTTGCGATCCGCTCTCTTAATGACGGAACGCATATTGCTGGCTAACCCGCTTACAACAAGGTGGGGGAAAA
>DATIYG010000023.1:0-3587 GCA_035517755.1 Rhizomicrobium sp.
GGGCATGCCGTTGTCGATGGCGGTCAGTTCGACTCCATTCACTTCGTTCCGCGCGTGACCCGTCGGCAGCAATGCGCCGCAGCTCGATCCCGCCACGTCGAGGAAATCGATGGGAATCGGCGCCGCGGTTCCCGGCACGCCGTCGATGCGGGCATCGCCGTCATAACGCACGCGGCCGCCCGGTGTCTGGATGCGCGCCACCGCAATGCTCTGTGTGTTGAGCATGTGGATGCGCACGTCGGTCGCGCCGTCCTTCGCCTTGATCAGTCCGGTTTCGATGGCAAACGGTCCGATGCCGGCGAGCAGGTTGCCGCAATTCTGCGAGCCATCCACGCGCGGCTCGTCCACCACCACCTGCTGAAACAGGTAATCGACGTCCGCATCCGGCCGACTCGGCGGGCTGACGATGGCGACTTTGCTGGTGAGTGGATGGGCGCCGCCCATGCCGTCGATCTCGCGAATGTCGGGTGCCCCCATCGCCGCCAACAGCACGCGGTCGCGCATGGCCTTGTCCTCGGGGAGATCGCGTGCGTGGAAGTACAATCCCTTGGACGTGCCGCCGCGAAGGACCATGCAGGGGATCGCGGTCTGCATGTCAGTCCTCGTCCGGCGGCGCGTCGATGTATTTGAGGCCCTTTTCCTTCAGCCGTTCGCGCATGGAGTAGATGTCGAGGCCGAGTTCGCCCGCCTTCAGCCGCGCACGCGTCTTGGTTTCCTTGTCCTCGCGGTCGCGGCTGGCCTTCAGCACGGCATCGGCATCCTGGCGGCCCACGACACACACGCCGTCGTCGTCGGCCACGATCACATCGCCAGGATGGATCAGTGCGCCGCCGCAGACCACCGGCGTGTTCACATTCCCCAGCGTCTCCTTCACCGTGCCCTGCGCGGACACGGCTTTCGACCACACCGGGAACGACATCGCCGTCAGCTCGCGCACGTCGCGCACGCCGGCATCGATGATGAGGCCGCGGACACCGCGCGACACGAGCGAGGAGGCGAGCAGTTCGCCGAAGTAGCCGACATCGGAGAAAGACGTCGGCGCGACCACCAGAATGTCACCCGCCTGGCATTGCTCGACGGCGACATGGATCATCCAGTTGTCGCCGGGGGGAAGCTCCACGGTCACCGCGCTCGCGGCAATGCGTGCGCCGGGATAGATCGGCCGCATGTAGGGCGCGAGCAGGCCGATGCGCCCCTGCGCCTCATGCACCGTGGCGACGCCGCATTCCGCAAGGCCATCGATTGTGGCCCTGGCGGCGCGGCGGATGTTCTGGACGACGACGCCCATCGGAATCCTCCCGAAGCGATTATGCCGACTCTTTCAGCGTCTTTTCCAGCCGGTCGAGCGTCTGCATGGCGGGCAGGCACTGGGCGACACTGGCGTTGGGCTCGCGCTTCTCGCGAATGGCGGCAAAGAATTCGCGATCCTGCAGCTCGATTCCGTTCATCGACACCGCGACGCCGGAGAGGTCGATCGGCTTGTCCTTGCCGTCCACCAGATCGTCGTAGCGGGCGACGTAGGTGCCGTTGTCGCAGATGTAGCGGAAGAAGGTGCCAAGCGGGCCGTCGTTGTTGAACGACAGCGCCAGGGTGCACAGCTGGCCGTTCCTGTTCTTGAGCTGGATCGACATGTCCATGGCGATCTTCAGCTCCGGGTGGTGCGGGCCTTCCATGGCATGTGCCCAACTTGCCGGTTGGCCCGTCTGATAGTCGAACAAATCGACCGTGTGGCAGGCGTGGTGCCACAAGAGGTGATCGGTCCAGCTGCGCGGCTTGCCGAGCGCATTCATGTTGGTGCGGCGGAAGAAGAAGGTCTGCACCACGAGGTGCTGCAGCTTCAGCTCGCCGCGCTTGATGCGGTTGTGGATCCATTGATGGCTGGGATTGAATCGCCGCGTGTGGCCGCCCATCGCCACAACGCCGGTTTCCTTCTGCACCTGCACGAGACGTTCGGAATCGGCCAGATTGTCCGCTATCGGAATCTCGATCATCACGTGCTTGCCGGCCCGCATGCACATCTCACCTTGCTTGGCGTGCATCTGCGTGGGCGTGGTGAGGATGACCGCTTCGACGCCGGGCTGCTTCAGGCTTTCGGCGAGATCGGTGGTCCAGTGCGGGATCTTCCATTTCTCCGCCACTTCGCGCGTGGAATCCGGGCTGCCGCCCGCGAGCGTCACCACCTCGATGTCGGGAATGTTGCGCAGCGCCTCGAGGTGCTTGATGCCGAACGCGCCTTGACCGGCGAGACAGACTTTCATGAGCGGCTCCGCTTAGCGCGCTTCGAGAATGATGTTGCCGACCGCCGTGGACGACGCCGGCACATGATAGAAGCGATACACTTCTTCCACGCGGTCGCCCAGGGCGCCACGCATGATCAGCCACATCACGAGCTCGATGGCCTCGTTGCCGGCATCGCGCAGATATTCGATGGGTGGAATCTTCACCAGCCGCTCCGGATCGCGCGACAAATCGTCGAGGAACGCCGTGTCGAATGTCTTGTTCACGAGGCCGGCGCGCGGCCCCTGGATCTGGTGCGACATGCCGCCAGTGCCGAAGATCACGACCTTCAGGTCCTCATCCCAGCTTTCGACGGCGCGCCGGATCGCCTTGCCCAGCATGTAGCAGCGATGACCCGTCGGCGCCGGATACTGGATCACGTTCACCGCCAGCGGGATCACCCGCACCGGCCATTCCTTCGGCGAACCGAACAGCAGCGACATGGGCGTCGTCAGCCCGTGATCGACCTGCATCTCGTTGACGATGGTCATGTCGAACTCGTCCAGCACCAGCGACTGCACCATGTGCGCCGCCAGTTCGGGATAACCCTTGACGACCGGCACGGGACGCGCACCCCAGCCTTCGTCGGCGATTCCGAATTCCTCGGCGCAGCCGAGCGCGAAGGTGGGGATGATCTTGAAGTCGAAGGCATTGACGTGGTCGTTGTAGACCATGATGACGACGTCCGGCTTCGTCTTCGCCATCCATTCCTTGGAGGGCTCGTAGCCCCGGAACATCGGTGCCCAGTAATTGTCGCCTGCGCGGCCATTGTCGATCGCAGCGCCGATGGCGGGGGTGTGGGACGTGCCGACGCCGGCGATGATCCTGGCCATCAGCGTTCTCCCCGCTCGCGCTTGGAGCGCCAGCCTTCGAGCGAGCGTCCGCCGGACTGCATCATCGCCACGTACTCGCCTTCCGTTACGCCCACCATTTGCGACGCCATGTACTGATAGGTTTTGCCGTCGGTGAAGGCGAGCTTGGCGAGCGCATACGAAACCCCGCCCAGATGCAGCAGCCGGTTCCAGTCCCGCTTCAGCACCGCCTCGCGCTGCTCGGGCGTGATCTTGTATTTGGAGAGGTACTTCGGCTCGTCCGCGAGAAATTCCTTCCGGTTGTCCGCCTTCATCAGCGAGTAGAGAAACTGGTTGAGGTGATAGCCCTTCCGTGCGCGCTGGGCATCGAACACCCAGGTACCGGGGATATCCTCATACTCCTGCTCTTTGGTCATGGCGCTCTCTCAATTAACGGCGGAAATGCCGGGCATTTCCGGTCACGCGTTGACAGAATTGTGTGCAGTACATACGAATTTG